>NZ_JAMYDZ010000018.1:0-127076 GCF_024129905.1 Pseudomonas sp. 21LCFQ010
TCAGCCGCGAAGCCTTCGCGGCTGAAGCCGCTCCTACAAGGGCCGCGATATCAGCGAGGCTGACTGCCCATGGCATTGACCGGCGGCACTCGGCCCCGCCACGGCCGGGCGCGTTCGAGTTGGGCGGCCAGGGACAACAGCAATGACTCTTCGCCAAACCGGCCCATGAAATGCGCCCCCAGCGGTAACCCGCTCGGGCTCCAGTACAACGGCACCGACATCGCTGGCTGGCCACTGGCGTTGCACAGGGCGGTGTACGGCGAGTAGCTGTGGAAATGCTCGATCAGTTGCTGCAGCGACCAGCGGTCGCTCTCGACCTGTAGCTCACCGAGGCGTGGCGGCAGGCGGGCCAGGGTCGGGGTAAGGATTACATCGTAGTTCTGCATGAACCCCGCCATGCGCCGGCCAAACGCATGAATCCACTCTACCGCGCCTGCATATTGGGCGCCGGTTACTTCGCCTTTATCACGCAGGATGATCCGGGTACGGGCTTCGACTTCGTCGAGGCTGACCGGCGCGCCGCGCATTTGCCCCAATACATCGAGGTAGTTGCGGGTGCTGGCGCCAATGATGGTGAATACCTGATCGAGAAACGCCTCAAGGTCCACCGGCAGGCTTTCCTGCACCACCCGATGCCCCAGCGACTCGCAGAGCGTGGCTGCATCGCGCAGCGCTGCCTGGCTGTCAGCAGACACCGGCCACGGACCGACCTGTTCGACCAGTGCGATGCGCAGCGGCGCCGGCTCGTCGAGCACCGCCAGCCGATAGGGCCGCGCCGCCAGCGGTGCGGCATAGGGTGCGCCCAGGTCAATGCCCGCAGTGGCATCAAGCAAGGCGGCGCTGTCGCGCACGCTCAGGGTGATCGCGTGACCGGTGCCCATGCCCGCCCAGCCCTCGCCCACGATCGGCCCGGACGGCAGCAAACCACGACTGGGTTTGAAGCCGAACACCCCGCAGCACGACGCCGGCACCCGCAGTGAGCCGCCGCCGTCGTTGCCGTGGGCAAAAGGCACCACCCGTGCCGCGACCAAGGCCGCCGCCCCGCCGCTGGAGCCGCCGCTGCTGTGCTCCAGGCTCCATGGGTTGCCGGTGGCGCCGAAGCGCTGAGATTCGGTGGTGTACGAGGTGCCGAACTCCGGCGAGGTGCTGGTGCCCATCAACAGGCACCCGCTGCGCCGCAGGCGGCTGACCAGTTCGCCGTCGAAATCCGGTCGCGCCAGGCCCAGGGCATGGGAGCCATTGCTCATCAATGCACCGGCCAGCGGCGAAAACAGGTCCTTGACCAGCGTCGGCACGCCCGCGAATGGCCCCAGCCGACTGGCCGGTTGTCGGGCGGCTGCACGGGCATCGTCGTACAGCCGCTCGACCACCGCGTTAAGCTGCGGCTCGACCCGCTCCAGGCGCACGATGGCCGCCTCCAGCAGTTCAGCGGGGTGTAGCTCGGCATTGCGCACCCGGGTGGCCAGGCCGGTGCCGTCTTCCTGATCGAACAAATTGTGGATGTCTTGCATGTCGGTCATTCCTGATGATTCAAAGAAGAAGCCGCTGGCGCAATGCCCTGGCGACGCTGTACAGCAATCAGGGCGCAGAGCAGTGCCATGCCGAACCCGGCCAGCGCCAGGCAGAAGATCGCCTGAGGGATGCCGCCGGCCTGAGCGGCCACCGCCAGCACGACGATGGGGCTGATGAACTGGCCCAGATACAGGCACGCGGTAAAACCACCCAGGCCACGACCCCGAGTGCGCGCGGTCAGCGCATTCATCACCGGGGCCATGACGTTAGGCACCAGCAGCCCGGCCCCAAGGCCGTGAATGAACACCGCCACCAGCACAGCGTTGTAGCTTTGTGCGCGCATCAGCAGCCACAGCCCCAGGCCCATCAGGCACAGCAAGGCCGCATTGCAACCCGGCACCCCGAGGCGACGGCGCAGCAACGGCCAGCCCAGCGAGCCGAACAGGGTCGAGAGCAGCCCCAGACCTGCCGACAGCCCGATCAGGGTGCTCGACGTCACGCCCATGGCCACCAGCAGGCCGGGCGTCTGGATCGGCACCACGAAGGTCAGGATCATGCCGCCGAGCACCAGCGCATAGCCGATCAACACGCCCGCCAGAGACACCCGGGCGCCCTCTTCGCCCGCCACCTGAGCGACTTGCCGGTTCGGCTCCCAGAGCCAGCGGGCCATCAATGGCAGCAGCAGTAACGGCAACAGATACAGCGCGAACGGCCAGCGCCACGAGTGTTCGCCCAGCGCCCCGCCGGCGACGAAAAACAGCGCGCCAACCAGGCCGATGGTCACTACCTGGCGGTTGACGTAGCGCAACCGTTGTTCGCCATGCCAATAGTCGGCGATCAACGCGGCGCAGCAGGTCATCACCGCCGCCTCGGCGCAGCCGAACAACATGCGCACCGCAACAATCGCCCGCAAGTCATCAAGCAGCAGCGGCAAGGCGCCCAGCAGCGCATAGAGCAAGGTGCCGAGCACGAGCAGGTTCTTGCGCCCCAGTCGGTCGGCCAGCCAGCCGGCCAGTGGCGCAAACAGCGCGATGGCCAGCGCCGGGCCGGTCACCGCCAGCGGCACCAGCACCTCGGCATGAGCGGTGGTCGGGCCGAATTCGGCGCCGATACGCGGCAGCACCGGCGCAATCATCACCGAGCCCATAATGGTCAGGCTCGACCCCAACATCAGTAACACGCCCTCACGGCGCCCACGGGCAACCCGGAGGCTGCCCTCATGTGCAGTAGTCATGCTGAAGTCCTCAGAAACTGTGGGCGATGCGCAAGGCGACGGTATAGCCCTCGGCCCGGTTGCGGGCGTCGAACTCTTTGTAGGCATGCAGCCAGACTGGCGGCAGGCCCGGCTTGAAGTAACTCAGCGCCGGCCCTACCGCCATGACCCGGGCACGGTTGCCGGTGGCCAGGTTCGGCGCGTCGTCGTCACTGAACTGGCGGTAGTAGTAGCCGCCGATGCCCGCCGTCCATGGCCCGAAGTGCTGGCCCACGGCAAACTCGTGACGGTACTCGACGCCGTTTTTGTAATCGGTGGCGTTGTTGCGGGTGTTGACGTCGACCTCGAAGCTGGACGACACCTCGAAACCGCTGTCACTGATCCAGGTGCCGTTGACGATCGGCGAGAAGGTCCAGTGATTGAGGCCGGGAGAAATCAGGCGGTTTTTATCGTAGTCGCCGGTCGGTGCCTGAATCTGGAATTGCGCGTTGACGAACAGGTTCGGCGACAGGTTCCACTGCAGGATCAGCGGGGTTATTTGCACGTCAGCCAAGCGAAACGGATCGGCCTCGAACTCCAGCCGCCCGACCGGTGTGTCGATGCCGAGTTCGGCGTCCATTTTGAAGAACGGCACCACCGTACTGAAGCCGTAATTGGCACCGAACAGTTGGTAGTCGGTCATGCGAATGTAGGCCAGCCCCAACGACAGCACACTCAGGGAAAAGTCATTGTTGACGTCGTTGCCGCGGCGGTCTTTCTGCACCTTGGCCGAATAAAAGGAAGTGCGCAGGCCCAGCGTACCGTTGGGGGTGACCGGCGGCGTCATCCCGGCACCGAAGTCATAAACCCCGACAGCGGTGGTGGGTGCACCGTTCTCGGTCGCCAGGGCGGTCCCGCACAGCCCTGCCAGCGTGGCCAGTAACAAAACCCGCAAGTTGTTCTTTTTATCGTTCATGGGATGCCCCCTGTTGAGTGTCAGGGACATCCTCGGCGCTAGCGGCCAAAGGCCGTTATCCGTTTTCAGCACAACCGCTGCGGCGCAGGGTTTGTGACGGCAACTCGCCGAACATCTGCCGGTATTCACCCGAAAAACGGCTCAGATGCCAGAAGCCCCAGCGCGCCGCCACGTCCTGCACCGAGGTCGCGGCACTGCCACGCAACAGCTCACGACGCACCGCATTGAGGCGCACCGCACGCAAGTAAGCCAGCGGGTTGAGGCCCAGAGCCTCCTGGAAGCAGTACTGCAATTTGCGCCGGCTGGCACCGATGTTGTTGCACAGGTCCAGCAGGGTGAAGGGTTGGTCGAGGTGGGTGAGTGCGTACTCCCTGGCCCGGTCGACCATGCGCTTGCGGGCCGTGGCGTTCAGGTGCTCGCCATCCGGGGCCACCTGATCGAGCAATTGCAGCATGATCGCGTCGCGCAGCGCATGGCGAATCGACTCATAGTTGAGGGTCTGCGCGTCAGTGCTGAACAAGTCATCGAGCACCCCGCGCAGTTCAAGGTGTAACCCGGTCTCCTCCAGCCGGTAAC
Source organism: Pseudomonas sp. 21LCFQ010 (assembly GCF_024129905.1). NCBI lineage: Bacteria > Pseudomonadati > Pseudomonadota > Gammaproteobacteria > Pseudomonadales > Pseudomonadaceae > Pseudomonas > Pseudomonas sp. 21LCFQ010. The sequence goes on from NZ_JAMYDZ010000018.1 coordinate 4,257, forward strand.
AGGTGGGAAAAGAGGTAATCTGCAATTCACGGTTCTGGCGCTGCAGTATGTCTTGCAATGCGTCGCGCTCCACGGCGATGCACAGCAGGTCCAGCGGGCCTGGGGTGCGCACTTGCGGCAGGTCATCGGCTTGCGCCACCAACAGGCTGGGGCGACTGATGGTGTGCCCGGCGCAATACACATCGCCATGTTCGGCCAGCGGCAGGCTGAACGTCAGCGCACCTTGCCAGGCCTGGCCGCTCTTGATCATGGCCTGATTAGAGCGGTCGCGGACCAGCTGCATCCAGCCGCAGCGCAGCTCGGTGAGCTCGCCCGCGAAGCGTCCCGGGGTCAATTGGTCGTAGCTGAGCTGCCAACTGGACAGGTTATGCGCATGCTCATCGATATCGGTGGCCTGGCTACGGCGCAGGCCGGAAAAATCCAGTGCAGGCGTATCGCCCGCTACAGTGAAATGGTTCATCGCCTGTCACTCCCGACGCAGTCACCGGCACTGAGGCAAGTTCCGTTCCGGGCGCCTGGGTGCGGGCAATATTGTGCCGAAACTGGATAGTGCTGACGTCGCCGGTCACGGTCCGGGCAGGCCCGAGCGGCTTTTTTTCACCGGCTTTATAGAAAGGACTTGCGCGGACAATCTTATGGTATACCATCATACCAAATACAACGACCCACCTATGGGAGTCCTCCATGAGCTTCGAAATTCGCAAGATCGTCACCTACACCGAAGAAACCCTGATTGAAGGTGGCAAAGCCACTGACAAGCCGGTGACCATGGTCGGCCTGGCCGCCGTGATCAAGAACCCGTGGGCGGGTCGTGGTTTCGTGGAAGACCTCAAGCCTGAAATCCGTGCCTGGTGTTCCGACCTGGGTGCGCTGATGGTTGAGCGCCTGACCGCCGCCATCGGTGGTGCCGACAAGATCGAAGCCTACGGCAAGGCCGCTGTGGTCGGCGCTGACGGCGAAATCGAGCACGCTTCTGCGGTGATCCACACTCTGCGCTTTGGCAACCACTACCGCGAAGCGGTCAAGGCCAAGAGCTACCTGAGCTTCACCAACAAGCGTGGCGGCCCGGGCACTTCGATCCAGGTGCCAATGATGCACAAGGATGACGAAGGTCTGCGTTCGCACTACATCACTCTGGAATTCCAGATCGAAGATGCGCCACGTGCCGACGAAATCGTCGTGGTACTGGGCGCAGCCAACGGCGGCCGCCTGCACCCGCGTATCGGCAACCGCTACATCGACCTGGAAGAACTGGCTGCCGAGAAAGCGGCTCAGTAATTTCATTCCGGATCTGTGCGAAAGGATGGCGCGTGCAGGCCAGGATGGCCGCGCAGTGCCCCTTTCGCTACAGAGTCTGATACGCCTGTGTAGGAGCAATCCATGATTCGGCTCACCGCTGAACGCACCCCGGCCGGCACCAGTTATCTGGCGACCGGCCAAGGCCACCCCGTGGTGTTGATTCACGGGGTGGGACTCAACAAAGAAATGTGGGGCGGGCAGATCGTCGGTCTGTCGACCGGCTACCAGGTCATTGCCTATGACATGCTCGGCCATGGTGCCAGCCCGCGTCCGGACCCGGACACCGGCCTGCCAGGCTATGCCGAACAACTGCTGGAACTGCTCGACCATCTGGGCCTGGAACACGCCACGGTGATCGGATTCTCAATGGGCGGTCTGGTGGCACGTGCCTTCGCACTGCATCATCCGCAGCGTCTGGCCGGCCTGGTGGTGCTCAACAGCGTGTTCAACCGCTCTCCCGAACAGAGTGCCAGCGTTATTGCCCGTACCACCCAGGTCGCCGAACACGGCCCGGATGCCAATGCCAGCGAAGCACTGGCGCGCTGGTTCAGTCGTGAATACCAGGCGGCCAACCCGGCGCAGATCGCCGCGATTCGCCAAGACCTGGCCAACAACGACCTGCAGGGTTACCTGACCACTTATAAACTGTTCGCCACCCAGGACATGTACCGCGCCGAAGACCTGGGCAGCATCAATGTGCCGACCCTGATCGCCACCGGCGAGCTGGACCCAGGCTCGACCCCGGACATGGCTCGCCAGCTGGCGATGCGCATCAAGGGCGCCGAAGTGGCCATCCTGCCTGAACAGCGTCACATGATGCCGGTCGAGTCGCCACGCCTGGTCAACCAGGTGCTGCTCGACTTCCTCGACAAATCCGCGGCCTTACACAACCCGATCAAAGGGGATGTTGCATGACCCTCACTCGTTTTCAGATGTGCATCGACGGCCAATGGGTCGATGCCCTCTCCGGCAAGACTTTCGACAGCCTCAACCCGGCGCTGGCCGAGCCTTGGGCGCAGTTGCCCGATGCCGATGAAGCCGACGTCGAACGTGCCGTACAGTCGGCGCAGACCGCCTTCGAAAGCCCGGCCTGGCGCGGTTTGACTGCCACCGCACGGGGCAAGCTGCTGCGTCGGCTGGGCGATCTGATTGCCGAGAACAAAGAACACCTGGCCCAGCTGGAAAGCCGTGACAACGGCAAGCTGATCCGCGAAACCCGCGGCCAGGTCGGCTACCTGCCCGAGTTCTTCCACTACACCGCAGGGCTTGCCGACAAGCTCGAAGGCGGCACCCTGCCGCTGGACAAGCCTGACCTGTTCGCCTACACCGTGCACGAGCCGATGGGTGTTGTGGCCGGGATCATCCCGTGGAACAGCCCGTTGTACCTGACCGCGATCAAACTGGCCCCTGCCCTGGCGGCCGGCAACACCATCGTGCTCAAACCTTCCGAGCACGCCTCGGCGACCATTCTGGAGCTGGCGCGCCTGGCGCTGGAAGCGGGCTTCCCGCCGGGCGTGGTCAACGTGGTCACCGGCTACGGCCCAAGCACCGGCGCTGCGCTGACCCGCCACCCGCTGATTCGCAAGATCGCCTTCACCGGCGGCGCCGCCACCGCGCGCCATGTGGTGCGCAGCAGCGCCGAGAACTTCGCCAAGCTGTCGCTGGAACTGGGCGGCAAGTCGCCGAACATCATCTTCGCCGACGCCGATCTGGACAGCGCCATCAATGGCGTGGTCGCCGGCATCTACGCCGCCTCGGGGCAAAGCTGTGTGGCCGGCTCGCGACTGCTGGTGCAGGACGAGATCTTCGATGAATTCGTCGAGCGTCTGGTCGAACGCGCCAAGCGCATCCGGATCGGCAACCCGCAAGACGAAACCACCGAGATGGGCCCGATGGCCACCGCCCAGCAACTGGCAGTCGTTGAAGGCCTGGTGGCCGACGCCGTCGCTGAAGGCGCACGCCTGCGCCTGGGTGGCAAACGCCCGGCAAACGCCGAGGCCGGCTGGTTCTATGAGCCGACCCTGTTCGAGTGCGACAGCAACTCGATGAAGATCATGCAGGAAGAAGTGTTTGGCCCGGTGGCCTCGGTGATTCGCTTCAAGGACGAGGCCGAAGCGCTGGCGATCGCCAACGACTCGCAGTTCGGCCTGGCGGCCGGCATCTGGACCCGTGATCTTGGCCGCGCACACCGGCTGGCTCGCGACGTGCGTTCCGGTATCATCTGGGTCAATACCTACCGCGCAGTATCGGCCATGGCGCCGATCGGCGGTTTCAAGAACAGCGGCTACGGTCGCGAGAGCGGCATCGACTCGGTGCTGGCCTATACCGAACTGAAAACGGTATGGATCAATCTCTCGCAAGCACCGATGCCCGATCCTTTCGTGATGCGTTAACCGAGGCTGCAACAAATGATCGAACCCGGTATCTACAAAGAAGTCATGGGCTCCTTTCCGTCAGGGGTGACCATCGTCACCACCCTGGACGCCGAAGGCAACCTGGTAGGCATCACGGCCAGTGCGTTCAGCGCGCTGTCCATCGATCCGGCGCTGGTGCTGTTCTGCCCCAACTACGCCTCGGACACCTACCCGGTGCTGCGTGACAGCAAGCGCTTCGCCATTCACCTGCTCGGTGCCGACCAGCAGGCTGAAGCCTACGCCTTTGCCGGCAAAGGCAAGGACAAGGCCAAAGGCATCGAGTACACCCTGAGCGAACTGGGCAACCCGTTGCTGGCCAAGGCTACAGCGATCATCGAGTGTGAACTGTGGCGTGAGTACGACGGCGGCGACCACGCCATCATCGTCGGCGCGGTGAAGAACCTGATCCTGCCGCCAGAGCCGGTGACCCCGATGATCTATCATCGCGGCAAGCTCGGCGCCCTGCCCGCGTTCGGCTAAGACTGATCGTCATGGGTGGCCTTGTTGGTTCGGGGCAACTGCGTGATAAACTCGGCAAAAGCCCGGGCCCCCTTGGGGTGCGCGGGCTTTTGCGTTAGTCCAGTCATTTACTGGCTTCGGCAGACTATCAGCGTTCGTGTAAGAGGGTGTTTACAAAATCGGCGAGCGAAGGCAAGACAAGGCGAAATTGGCCGAACAAGCGCAATGTACATTGAGTACATGAGCATTTTGAGGTCGATTTCAACGCCGTATTGCCGAGCGCAGCCATTTTGGAGCTACCCTCTGATGAACCGATCCTTGCCAGCAGCCAGCCATACTCCGAGCCGAACCGATGAAACGCCTGCCACTCGATGACACCTTCAAGGTCAACCGCAATCCCGTCACCCTGCGGGAAATCGTGTTGGACAAACTGCGCAGCGCGATCATGAATTTCCAGCTGTTGCCGGGCGACCGCCTGGTCGAGCGCGACCTGTGCGACCGCCTCGGGGTCAGCCGTACCTCGGTGCGCGAAGCCCTGCGTCACCTGGAGTCCGAAGGCCTGGTGGAATTCGCCGACGCCAAAGGCCCACGGGTGGCGATCATCACCCTCGAAGACGCCTGCGACATCTACGAGCTGCGCTGCGTACTCGAAGGCCTGATCGTGCAGCTGTTCACCCTGCGCGCCAAACCCCGCGACATCCGCGCCCTGGAGGCGGCCCTGGAAGAAAACCGCCAGGCCCTCAAGGACGGCGAGCTGCAACAGGTGATCGATTCGGTACAAGGCTTCTACGACGTGCTGCTCGAAGGCTCGGGCAACCACGTGGCCGCCACCCAGTTGCGCCAGTTGCAGGCCCGTATCAGCTACCTGCGCGCCACCTCCGTGTCGCAAGAAAACCGCCGCGGCGCCAGCAACCAGGAAATGGAACGGATGGTCGAGGCGATCAAGAGCGGCGACCCGCTGGCCGCCCACCAGGCCTCGGTCGACCACGTGCGCAACGCCGCCCGCGTGGCCCTGGAGTACCTGCAATCGAAACAGGACGACGGCACCGAAGCACGCGACATCGTGCAGCCCGTTGCACTCAAAGACCCTCGCATAGGCCGCTGATCATGCCGCTGCCGCGTTACTGCCCGCAATGCGGCAGCACAGACCTCACCCACCGCACGCCAGCCGGCGACACCCACCAACGGCTGATGTGCGGGGCCTGCCAGTACATCCACTACATCAACCCGAAGATCATTGCCGGCTGCATCATCGAGCAAGACGGCAAATACCTGCTGTGCCAACGCGCCATCCCCCCGCGCCCCGGCACCTGGACCCTGCCGGCCGGCTTCATGGAAGGCGGCGAAACCACCGAACAGGCCGCCCTGCGTGAAGTCTGGGAAGAATCAGGCGTACGCGCCGAAATCATCTCGCCCTACTCGATCTTCAGCGTGCCGAAGATCAGCGAGGTGTACATCATCTTCCGCGCCATCGCCCTGGAAGTGACCGACCAATATGGGCCGGAGACCATGGACTACCGGTTTTTTGCCCCCGAAGAGATTCCTTGGGAGAGTATTTACTACCCGGCGATACGGCAGATTCTGGAGCGGTATATCGAGGAGCGGCAGGCGGGGGTGTATGGGATTTATATAGGCAATGATGACAGTGGGAAGGTGCATTTTATTCGTTGAGTTGGGCCGGCGTGGTGGTGACCAGTCAAGACGGGGGGGATGGGCTTGCCAGACCACAACGAAGGCGGCGACATATTCGCAGCAGATGCGGAGACTTTACTGACCTCTTCGCGAGCACAACCTTCTCCCACCGGGTTTATGTTCTCAAGCTTGACGTGCGAACTGTGGGAGGCAGCTCTGCTGGGGAATGCAGCGCATCGCGCTGCAAATATTTATCGAGCAATCACAGAAAGTAACCCACTCCCATCAAGTGCGCGCTGCTGACCCGAGCAGTAATGGTGCTAGCTGCACTACTTTTCAGGCATTGAACGTCTACGAGTGCCGTGCAGACGCTAAAAGATCGCCTGTCTAAAACAATTAGCCATGCTGAACACATAGGGAATGTACCGCAGCTGGAGAATTGCATTCCACTTAACCACCCGTTTGCATTGCCACTGACCAGTCATTTGCATTCGACGTGACCAGGCGTTTGTACGAGACTTGACCGGTGCACTGCATGCCCTCGACCGGCTGGAGTCGACCCAAAGCGGTCACTTGCTGTAGGCAGAATCGGTGGCGATTCATATTGTCCAAGGCTCAGCACCAGTTATTGCACCTTAGACAGGCCATAGCTAAGGCGCGATAGACCGCACACTCCAGAGTGGGTACGAATGGCACCCACAGGATAATAACTTTTCGGTATTAATAATTGACGTATTGAGGATTCCAGTATCGCATACAGAAGTCGATGATCTTTGATTGTCTCAGATCGATGGATTCTGATGTCCATTTATTATCAATCATGAATGACTCTAATTCATTCTGTGTTTTATAAGGAGCTTTGGAGAAGTATTTGGAATATTTGAAATCCATCTCCCCATTGCTTTTTGAAGAGTTGGCTGAGGCTGGGTCGAAGGTGAGATTTCCTAGGCGATGCAGGTGTTGATCCCTAAAGGCTGAATCCATATCTGGCACTATGGAACTATCAAGAACGATGCCGTTCTTGGTCTGCGAGGCAATATGCTCTACTGTAAGGCGAGTTTTACTGCCAGTGCTTTTGAATTCAGCTTCTGACATTTCAGAGCATATCGGTTGCTCGGAGCGCCGCAAGTGATTTTCATATTTCCATACTAGATAGCAAAGATCGCGACTAGATATCCAGTTGAATAGGTCGGCATCTTGCAACGTTTCATGAAAGCGTTTGCGGCTGCTGGCATCATTTATAATTGACGAAAGGTCGTCGAATAGAGGCTCAAATCGGCCTGAAAAATTTCTAGCAAGCTTGTAAAGTGCTGACTGACCCGTATTCGACCTATTTTGCTGAACTGCGAAAACACGGAAGCTGTAAATTTCTAACAGACGGCATGTGATAGTGAAATTCCTTTTTTCCGGCGAAGCATCACTTTTATAAGCCTTCAAAATTAGAGGATAGAAGCTCTCCATTCGCTCCAAGCATGCAAGGTCACGGTAAGACTGGTGCTTAGACATTGAAATTTGCCGCATTATGTGGAAGCTTTCTTTGAGTTCCCTACTAAAACGATCAATAAACGCCAATGCCTCCTGCTTGCGGCCATTGGCTATAAGCGGGTTCAGCTTGCCTCTGATAGAGGTCGTCGGTTGCTGGAAATCAGCCTTATCAACCCAGTCTTCAAAAGCGATATAGTGGAAACGAAGAATAGAATCTTCATCTATTTTCCCATCAAACAATTCCAACTCCCTAAAAATATCGGCAAATCTCTGCTGAATTACTGTTAGGTAGTGATCGACGTCCTCAGCGGCGGCGAGATAGGTTTTGTACATTAAAAAGCTTTTTATTTTCTCAAGATTGGTTAACCTTTTTCCTCGGTCGTTCGTGGTTTCAAAAATAAGAGTTGCTTCCGCCGCGTCTTTTACTGAGTATGTTAAAACTTTAGTGTGTTCGTCTATCTTGCATTTTAATTGCAGTAATTCTTCGGTGCCTCTGTCGGCCAGTTCAGCCTGAAAATATTTCTTCGCTTCTAGTAGTCGGCGTTGTGACGGTGTTTCAATATGGTCGATGCCGTTACCATCATTTAGTACGTAATTAAAAAAGAAGTCATTATCAGGTGAAATGGCTTGTAGTTTTGGGCGACTCTTGTTGAAAATGTACGTTTCTTCAACTAGATCTAAGCCGAGCCCCTCATATTGGGCATCATCCAGCCGTTGGCGTAAATTAGACAGTAGCACTTTCATAAATATGATCGTTGTAGTGATCCTTTGCTGTCCGTCCACTATATCGATCAGATCAAATCCAGCATGCTTTTCTGATTTTTCTTGAAAGAGAATAGTACCTAGGAAGTAATCTCGACCTAGCGCTTGATTGTCAATGTCCTCAATGAAGTCAGGAAGTTGGCGGTTTGTCTCCCACGCGTAAGCTCGCTGATAATCTGGGATGTTGAATATTTTGCGACCATCAAACAACTCCTTTAGTTTTTTTTGTCCATTTTCCATTAGGGCTGTCCACTGTGCTTGGGAAGGATGGGTAGAAGCTACAACACATGAAGGCATATTGCCATCTTGACGTATTTTGTTAACGGCCTTTTCTGTCCTCCTTTGAACAAGGCTATTAAATCTTAGGTAGATGGTCGAGCGCAGATGTGTGCTTGAGGCCCATCGGACCGAGACACTGGCGCACATCTGCGAAATTTCTGCGCAATTGCCCCTGTATTTGCATTTGGCCTGACCAGTCATTTGCATTGATCTCGACCACCGATTGCAGAGGACTTGAGCAGCCAGACGCCCATCCCTGAGAGGCTCACAAAGAACCGGAACTGGTCAACTGCTGCCCTTCGCGAACGACAAATTTGCGTCGGAAGCAGCCCATAGCAAGCATCTGCTAATGGCCGATTTCCGCCGGTCAGGATAGGCCAGCGGACTGGTCAAATCCGATGCAAACGACTGGTCAAGTCGAATGCAAATGGGTGGTCAAGTCCATGCAATTACTCACCGCAGCAGTCGCCAGCAAAGCTGAACTGGCGCTGGGACCCGTTGCCAATCGCCCCGAGCTTCGCCGCGCTCGGCAAGCTGCTTGCAGCATTGGTACAGGCAAATCACGACAACGTGCACTCTCAGCAACAGCAATACAGGCTAAGAGGTCGCGACTTAGCGCCTCTGCTCCACCGCCATACGCACGGCCAACCCCATAAGCACCGTCCCCATTATCCAGCGCTGCGCAACTTGCCAAACGGGCCTGTTCACGAAGAAGTGCGCGATGGAGCCGGCCGTGATAGCAATCAGCGCATTGACGCTGACGCTGATTACGATCTGGGTAAAGCCAAGCACCAGTGATTGCGTCAGCACGCTGCCATGGTCTGCAGGGCTAATAAACTGGGGCAGCAATGATAAATACATCACTGCAATTTTCGGGTTCAGGAGGTTGGTGACAAAGCCCATCATGAACAGTCTGCGAGGGCTGTCTTTGGGCAGATCCTGCACCTGGAACGCAGAGCGACCGCCAGGTTTGATGGCCTGCCAGGCAAGATAAAGCAGATACAATGCGCCGCCAATTCTCAGGGCGTCATAGGCATAGGGAACCGCCATTAACAAGGCGGTGATACCCAGTGCGGCGCAGAGCATATAGAAGACGAAACCCAACGCCACGCCGCCCAACGAGATTAATCCTGCCTTGCGCCCTTGGCAGATCGACCGCGAGATGAGGTAGATCATATTGGGTCCGGGCGTCAAAACCATGCCCAGCGAGATCAAGCCATAGGCCAATAAATTGGATAACTCGGGCATGGTATTACTCCTGAAAACTCGACTCGATTGACGTAGCAGACACGCCACAAGAGTTTGAGATGTGCATGGCTGGCGGCACGATAATAGGGCGCTGGATCTGAGGCCGTTAGATACAGATCGACCGAAAAAACGTCATACACAAAAAACCTGCTGGGGAATGTCCGAGTGGGTCGGCATACGCTGATGGATGTGACGCAAGCGAGTCGCCAGCAGAGCTTGCCTCCCACAAGAATTGTGCTGATTCTTGATTAATCGGCATTACTGTTTAAGGACGCCATTGATCCATGCTTTCGCTTCCCGAAACCCTCCAGGCGTTCCTGACCGACCCCGTCATCGTCGGTGACGCATACTTACCCACGCACTACCCTGCCCCAGATCGCCTCGATGATTTCCAGATAGGCTTTCGCACCCACGGCCTTACCGGCGAAAGCCTGGCCAGCGAAGCCAACGGCGCCTGGCATCCCACCTGGTATGTCATCGCTTTGACCGGGCTGGACGACCCCATTTTCATTTCCACAGCCGAGGCGCAAAGCGGTTATCCGGTGTATTACGCACCTCACGGCGCCGGGCGCTGGGACGCGACGCAGATCGCCCCGAGCCTCGCCGCTTTCGCTCGGCTGCTGGCCGCATTGGCGCAGGTGAATGAAGATAACGCTGAGTTTGAGCGTTTGATCATCGAGGCGACGGGCTCGTCGAATAAGTTCTGGCGGGAGATTCTTGATGCGCGCCGGGATGGTGAGGATCTGGAAGAGTCATCGCTTGATGGCGCTGACTTCGATCCGGCTGACTATCAAAGCGGCGAGTTGATCGTGAGTGATTTGGGTCCGCACAAGCTCAAGGTTGTTCAGGTGATCAGCAAGAGCCGAAAAATGTCGTTGAAAGAAACATTAGCATTGGTTGAGGCGCCGCCATTTACAGCGGCAAGCGGTTTAAAGCTGCAACTTCGCCGCTTGAGTGAGCAGCTTGAAGTGCTGGGGGCGACGGTCAAATTCCGATCTGAGTGAACGGGACAGGCTGACCGGGGAAAAGCGTGAAGGGCCGGTACATTCGCAGCATCTGCCGCGAATGCTCTGACCTCTTCGCGACCAAGGTCGCTCCTACAATGATGTGAGGCGTCTGGCCGAGCAGTGTTTCAGCCAGACACAACGCCCCGCCTTTCAAACCCCCTCAACAATCACAATCTCAGCCTTCGCCACACCCTCACGATGCCCCGCCGCTTCCTGATACTCGGGCGAGTTGTAGCAGGCAATGGCCTGTTCGTAAGAATCGAATTCGATTACTACACTGCGTTGCGGGGTGTCACGGCCTTCGATGGCTTCGCAGCGGCCGCCGCGTGCCAGGAATTTGCCACCAAATAATTTGAACGCGGCAGGCGCGCGCTGGGTATATTCGGTGTACTGCTGTGGGTCGGTCACATCGACGTGGGCAATCCAGTAGGCTTTCATCTTGATCTCGCTGTTTTCAATGGATGGTTTGCAATGGAAAGCAATCTGCGAAACTCTTCGTATTATGGTATACCAGTATGGAGCGCCGTAACCATAACACCGAGATCCTGATAATGCCGTTCGATCGTATAGAAGACATCATTGACGACTACCGCCAGGGCAAGATGGTCTTGCTGGTCGATGACGAAGACCGGGAAAACGAAGGCGATCTGCTGCTCGCCGCCGACCGTTGCACGCCGCAAGCCATCAGCTTCATGGCTTGCGAAGCACGCGGCCTGATCTGCCTGACCCTGACCGATGAACACTGCGAACGCCTGGGCCTGGAACAAATGGTGCCCAGCAATGGCAGCGTGTTCGCCACCGCCTTTACCGTATCGATTGAAGCCGCGACCGGAGTCACTACCGGCATCAGCGCCGCCGACCGCGCACGCACGGTGCAGGCCGCCGTGGCCGCCGATGCCAAGGCCGAAGACCTGGTGCAACCGGGCCATATTTTCCCGTTGCGCGCCCGTGAAGGCGGGGTACTGACCCGCGCCGGGCACACTGAAGCCGGTTGCGACCTGGCGCGCCTGGCCGGCTTCAGCCCGGCCTCGGTGATTGTTGAAGTCATGAACGACGACGGCACCATGGCCCGCCGCCCGGACCTGGAAAAATTTGCTGCCAAACACGGTATCCGCATCGGCACCATCGCTGATCTGATCCACTACCGGCTGAGCAACGAGCACACGGTCGAGCGCATCGGTGAACGCGAGCTGCCCACTGTGCATGGCACCTTTCGCCTGTTTACCTATGAAGACCGCATCGAAGGTGGGGTGCACATGGCCATGGTCATGGGCGATATCAAACGTGAGCAGCCGACTCTGGTACGGGTGCATGTCGTCGACCCGCTGCGCGACCTGGTCGGCGCCGAGTACACCGGCCCGGCCAACTGGACGCTGTGGGCCGCGCTGCAACGGGTTGCGCAAGAAGGCCATGGCGTGGTGGTGGTACTGGCCAACCACGAGTCCTCGCAAGCGCTGCTCGAACGCGTACCGCAGCTGACCAAACCGCCCCGCCAGTACACCCGCTCACAATCGCGCATCTATTCCGAAGTCGGCACCGGGGCCCAGATCCTGCAGGACCTGGGTGTCGGCAAGCTGCGTCACCTCGGCCCGCCGCTCAAATATGCAGGTCTGACCGGTTACGACCTCGAGGTGGTCGAAAGCATCCCGTTCACTGGACCCATCGAGTGAAACACTCGGCCACTACCCTTACAGAATAAAAGCGACGAGGAGGTGAATCAGGGCAGGCAAAACGCTTGCAGAAAGTTTGGAATACCATAATATGATATCCCGTAGACCGAAGATTTTCGTCAGGTGCGCCCGCAAGGGATAGCCAAAAAAACAGCCTCCTGGCCCGGTCGCCAGTTTCAAAGGGTCCGCTTGGATCCACTGCTCCGATATAAGCGGGCACAAAACACAGGCCCGCTCAAAACACAACAAATGAGGGCGTGAAAATGGTGTTGAACAAACGTGCAACTGCAGTCCTGGCTGCTGGCGTGTTGGCATTCTCGAGTGCTGCAGCCATGGCCGCTGAAAGCGTGAACTTTGTCAGTTGGGGGGGCTCGACTCAGGATGCGCAGAAGCAGTCCTGGGCCGTACCTTTCACCAAGTCGAGCGGGATCACCGTCGTGCAGGACGGCCCCACCGACTACGGCAAGCTCAAGGCCATGGTGGAAAGCGGCAACGTCCAGTGGGACGTGGTCGACGTAGAGGCTGACTTTGCCCTGCGTGCCGCCAGTGAAGGCCTGCTGGAGCCGCTGGATTTCAACACGATCAAGCGCGACCGGATTGATCCGCGATTCGTTTCCGACCATGGTGCTGGCTCATTCTTCTTCTCCTTCGTGCTGGGTTACAACGAAGGCAAGGTCGGCGGCAAGAATCCGGAAAACTGGTCGGCGATGTTCGACACCAAAACCTACCCTGGTAAACGCGCCCTGTACAAATGGCCGAGCCCCGGCGTGCTGGAACTGGCCTTGCTCGCCGATGGCGTAGAAAAGGACAAGCTCTATCCGCTGGACCTGGACCGCGCCTTCAAAAAACTCGACACCATCAAGAAAGACATCGTCTGGTGGGGCGGCGGTGCCCAGTCCCAGCAACTGCTGGCCTCGGGTGAAGCGTCCATGGGCCAGATGTGGAACGGCCGGGTTTATGCGCTGCAGCAAGACGGCGCACCGGTGGGCGTGAGCTGGAAACAGAACCTGGTCATGGCTGACTTCCTGGTTGTGCCAAAAGGCGCGAAAAACAAGGAAGCTGCGATGAAGTTCATTGCCGAAGCCACCAGCGCCAAAGGCCAGGCCGACTTCTCCAACCTCAGCGCCTACGCGCCGGTCAACCTCGACAGCCAGGCCCGCCTGGACTCGACCCTGGCCAAGAACCTGCCGACTGCCTACCCGGATGAGCAGATCACCCTGGACTTCGCCTACTGGGCCAAGAACGGTGGTGATATTGCCAAGCGGTGGAACGAATGGCTGGTCAAGTAAAGATGCCGGCCGGGACTCTCGGCCAACCCTCTGTGTCCGGTGGTGCGTCCAGCACCGCCGGCGCGGTTCACGCCCCGCTAGCGAACACGAGAGCGAGCATGACAATCAAGCCTTCACTGTCACAACGCTGGCGTGGCAGCCGCAACCTGCTGCCCGCCCTGCTCTTTCTGGGGCTGTTCTTCTTCGCACCGCTGATCGGCCTGTTGCTGCGCGGTGTTTTGGAACCCACCCCGGGGCTGGGCAATTATCAGGAACTGTTTGCCAACTCGGCCTATGCCAGGGTGTTGTTCAACACCTTCTCGGTCGCCGGGCTGGTCACCCTGTTCAGCCTGCTGCTGGGCTTCCCGCTGGCCTGGGCGATTACCCTGGTGCCACGCGGCTGGGGCCGCTGGATGCTGAACATTGTGCTGCTGTCGATGTGGACCAGCCTGCTGGCCCGCACCTACTCCTGGCTGGTGCTGCTGCAAGCCTCCGGGGTGGTCAACAAATTCCTGATGGCCATGGGCATCATCGATCAGCCGCTGGAAATGGTGCATAACCTGACCGGCGTGGTGATCGGCATGACCTACATCATGATCCCGTTCATCGTTCTGCCCTTGCAGGCGACCATGCAGGCGATCGACCCGATGGTGTTGCAGGCCGGCTCCATCTGCGGTGCCAGCCCGTGGACCAACTTCTTCCGGGTGTTCCTGCCGCTGTGCCGTCCGGGGCTGTTCTCCGGTGGCCTGATGGTGTTCGTGATGTCTTTGGGGTACTACGTCACCCCGGCGCTGCTCGGCGGTGCCCAGAACATGATGCTGCCCGAATTCATCGTTCAGCAGGTGCAATCGTTCCTCAACTGGGGCCTGGCCAGTGCGGCCGCCGCATTGCTGATCGTGATCACCCTGACGCTGTTCTACTTCTACCTGAAGCTCCAGCCGGAATCCCCGGTCGGCGCCAGTAACGCGAGGTAAGCGACCATGCTTCTGTCACCCAATGCCATGGGCCCACGGCTGAAGACCGGTCTGTACACCGTCACTGCACTGATCGCCCTGTTCCTGCTGCTGCCGATCCTGTTCATCGTGCTGCTGTCGTTCGGTTCCTCGCAGTGGCTGGTGTTCCCGCCACCGGGCTGGACGCTGAAGTGGTATCAGCAGTTTTTCTCTAACCCTGACTGGATGGACGCGGCCCTGGCCAGTTTCAAGGTCGCCATCCTGACCACCATCTGCGCGGTCGCGCTGGGCTTGCCAACAGCCTTCGCCCTGGTCCGGGGCCGGTTTCCGGGCCGCGACTTTCTGTATGGACTGTTCACCCTGCCGATGATCGTGCCGCTGGTGATCATCGCCGTGGCGGTCTATGCGCTGTTTCTGAAACTGGGCTACACCGGCACGCTGTTCGCCTTCGTGGTCAGCCACGTGATCGTCGCCCTGCCGTTCACCATCATCTCGATCATCAACTCGTTGAAGCTGTTCGACCAGTCGATTGAAGATGCGGCGGTGATCTGTGGCGCCTCGCGCCTGCAGGCGATCTACAAGGTGACCTTTCCCGGCATTCGCCCCGGGATGATTGCCGGTGCACTGTTTGCCTTCCTGGTCTCGTGGGACGAGGTGGTGCTCAGTGTGATGATGGCCAGCCCCACCCTGCAAACCTTGCCCGTGAAAATGTGGACCACCCTGCGTCAGGACCTGACCCCCGTGATCGCCGTCGCCTCGACGCTGCTGATCGGCCTGTCGGTGCTGGTCATGTTCATCGCCGCGACCCTGCGTCGCCGTAACGAAGCCCGGAGTACCTCATGAGCGCCGTGATCAAAGATTCCGCCCACAGCGGCCAGCCGCTGGTCCGCCTGAGCAACCTGAACAAACACTACGGCGACTTCGCTGCGGTGGACAACATCAATCTGGACATCCAGGACGGCGAGTTCCTGACCTTCCTGGGTTCCAGCGGCTCGGGCAAGAGCACCACCCTGTCGATGCTGGCCGGTTTCGAGACCGTCAGCAGCGGCGAGATCCTGGTCAATGGCAAATCACTGGTCAACGTACCGCCGCATAAACGCGGGATCGGCATGGTGTTCCAGCGCTACTCACTGTTCCCGCACCTGAACGTGCGCGACAACATCGCCTTCCCGCTCAACATCCGCAAGATGGATGCCGCCGAGCGTGACAAGAAAGTCGATGCCATGCTCAAACTGGTGCAGCTGGAAAAGTTCGCCCACCGCCGCCCCGCGCAACTCTCTGGCGGCCAGCAACAACGGGTAGCGATTGCCAGGGCACTGGTGTACGAGCCACGCATCCTGCTGATGGACGAACCGCTGGGGGCACTGGACAAAAAACTGCGTGAGGACTTGCAGGACGAGCTGCGTCAGCTGCATCGCCGGCTGGGCATCACCATCGTCTACGTGACCCACGACCAGGAAGAGGCCATGCGCCTGAGCCAGCGCATTGCAATCTTCAGCCACGGCAAGATCGTCGGTCTGGGCAGCGGTTACGACCTGTACCAGAACCCGCCCAATGCCTTTGTCGCCTCGTTTCTGGGCAACTCCAACTTCCTGCGCGCCAAGGCACAAGGCAACGCGGTGGCAACCTTCGAAGGCCAGCCACTGTCGATCCGCCTGACCGCGGGCCTGAAGACCGATCAGGACATCCTGCTGATGGTCCGCCCGGAAAAAGCCCAGGCATTGAGCGTCGACCAGGCCCAGACCCAGCCGCTGGCCGAAGGCTGGAACGAAGTCACTGCCAAGGTGACCGAAGTGCTGTTCCTGGGCGAGAGCCAGACCTGCGCAGTCGTCACCCAAGGCGGTACAGCGATGACCGTCAAGGCGCTCTCGGCCACCGGCATGCCGCTCAAAGCCGGTGACCCGGTAAAAGTCCGCTGGGCCACCGCCGATGCCTGCATCTACACCGAATGGGCCGAAGAGGACCTGAACAAGGCCGCTGGCGCGCATTGACTCAACGCTCAACGCAAGACCGACAATGCCCTCGCAAGAGGGCATTGTCGTTTGTGCTGCGCCGCTCAGGCGTGAATCAGCGCTGCGGTTGTTGACGCCCTTCGGCGACCCAAGTGTTGAGCAGGCTGTAGGCCACAGCCAGCAGGGTCGGGCCGATGAACAGGCCGATAAAGCCGAATGCCAGCAGGCCGCCGAACACACCCAGCAGCACGATCACCAGCGGCAGGTTGCCGCCGCGGCTGATCAGGTACGGCTTGAGCACGTTATCCACCCCGCTGATGACGAAGGTGCCCCACAGGCCAAGAAACACCGCCATGCCATAGCTCTCTTGAAAAATCAGCCAGGCGGTGGCCGGGATCCATACCAGTGGCGGCCCCATGGGAATCAGACTGAACACGAAGGTCAGAATGCCCAACACCAGCGCCCCCGGAATACCGGCGATCAGAAATCCGATCAGGGCCAGAATGCCCTGCGCAGCGGCCGTACCGATCACTCCGTTGACCACTCGTTGCACCGTACCGGCAACCAGATCCAGGTAAAACTGCGCACGCTCGCCGATCAAGCGTTCCAGCAGGCGCAGCACAAAGGCGGCCAGCCGCGGGCCATCGCGATAGAAAAACCAGGCAAAGACAATGCTCAGGGTCAGTTCCAGAATGCCGCCGCCGATTTGCGCGCTGCGGGCCAGCAGCCAGTTACCGACCTGACCGAAATAAGGCTTGATGTTGGCCAGCAACGCCGCGCCCTGTTCATCGATGGTGTTCCAGAAGCCCACCAGCCGCTCGCCCACCAGCGGAATGCCGGCCAGCCACTCGGGCGGGTCTGGCAAGCCATCAACCTGCACGTCACGGATGAAGTTGGTGGCATCGCGCACATGATCGGCCAGGTTGAAGCCAAGCCACACCAGCGGCGCGGCGACCAGTACCAGCCAGCACAGACACATCAGGCTCGCCGCCAGGGTTTCATTGCCGCGACAGGCCCGGGTCAACAGGCGCATCAACGGCCAGCTGGCAAACGCCAGCACCGCGCCCCAGACCAGCGCCGACCAGAACGGCGCCATCACCCAGAAACAGGCACCCAACAGTGCCAGGAGCAGAATCTGCACCAGCAGACGATCGTTATTGAGCATGACGTTGTCCAGCAGAGAGAAGAATTACCGGTCGAGCATAGTGGCCGGGCATGACAATCGGCAGCCAATCATCACGCCCACTACACCTTAACGAATCACGTTGACCAGCAGGCCGGGCTGCTCGGCAGCGCTGATTTCCAGACGCGCAGCACGCACGCCCTTGGCAATCAACGCATCACGCCAGGCCTGGGCCTGACTGCCTGCAACTGTGACACGCAAGCTGCTGTCGAGGTTCAGGCCACGGGCCAGAACCGTGACCCAGTTGTCTTGCGGCTCGCCCTTGAGCCGCGCCAGCTCCAGGCTGCCGCTGGTCTTGAGTTGGCGCAATAACGTGGAAGGACTCGGCAGCAGGTCGCCCAGCGGCGCCTGGGCAGCCAGTTGCTCGACATGCAGGTAGGCGCGGCGGTTGCCACGGGTAATGGCGTACAACGCCACCAGAGTGTCTTGCTCAGGTTCGGCCAGGCGCAACAGCAGATAGGCCTGACGGTCGTCGGCCCCGTACAGCCGGGCGTTGCCGAACACCTGATTGGCCCACAGGCTGCTCTCGCCGCAATCACGGGCCTGACACCAGAACAGCAATTCGGCGTGGCGCGCCTGCAACGCTTCGCGGGCAGCGGTAAAGGCGGCATCGGAGCTATGGCCTGCGGGCAGCTCATAAGTGACCGCCTGCAACGGGCCACGGGCCGTGACCGGATTATCGTAGCGCAACTGGCCGCTGATCTTGCGAACGGCGCCGAGCGGATAAGTACGCTCCTGTTCGGCAGGCGCCCGATAATCGACAATTTCGGTGTCGACCGGACGCGGCACGATATCCAGATCGCGGCTGCCGGCGATGTCTGCGGCCATTGCCGTCGCCGGCAAGGCCAGCCACAGGCACAGCCAGGGCGCGCCGAATGAACGTAAGCGGCGGTTCATAGGCACAGCGCCGGACGGGAAAGACAAAGACTGGAATTAAAGACTGCGGGGTGATCCATCATGATTGACTCCTGTTTCAACCTGCCCAGCCTCGGTAGTTGACCGGCGCAAGTCAAGAAATGGAGAACAGCCGATTGAAACAGTCTGCGACAGCATGTGTCCCGGTGACATCATCAAGGTGCAGATGATGACCGCCTGGCAGGCTGTGAATGCTAATCGGCAAGTCCTCCAGCAAGGCCCGATGAGCACTGAGCAAGCCGTCCTCAGCCAGCACCAGCAGGCTCGGACAACGGATGCGCCGGGCAAAAGCCAGCGCCTGTTCAGGTGTGAAACGCACTGCGGTGGGCAGCGTCAGACGGCTGTCACTGCGCCAGGTGTAACCGCCCGGTACCGCCATCAAGCCACGTTGGGCGAGCAATTGGGCCGCTTCGCGGCTGACCGGCAAGCGGCCACTCATGCGTGCCTGAATGGCCCGCTCCGGATCGCTGTACACCGGTTTTTTCTTGTCGCCCAGAGCCAGTCGCGCAAGCAGCGCTTCGCCCAGCCGCTCAGGGGCCTGCCCGGCTTCGTCGGTCAGTGGCAACAGGCCGTCGATCAACGCCAGGCGCTCGACACGCTCGGGCAAGGCGCCGGCCAGCAATACCGAAATGATCGCCCCCAACGAATGCCCCAACAGCGAGAAGCGCTGCCAGCCCAGTTGCCCGGCGACCAGCAAGACGTCTTGCACGTAGTCTGCCAGGTGATACCCGACCCCGGCCGGCCGGTGATCAGAGTGGCCATGCCCGGCCAGGTCCAGGGCGACGATGCGCAGCCCCGGCAAGGCCGGCGCCAGCCGCGCAAAGCTGTTGGCGTTGTCCAGCCAGCCATGCACGGCAATCACCGGCTGGCCATCTTCTGGACCGAACAGGTGCGCGGCCAGCTCGATATGGCCGAGGTTGATGCGTATTTCTTCGACGAGCGGGTTCATGGCTGGCCTGCGTGGTTATTCCAGCGGGTAAACAGGGTTTTTAGCATGTGCGCCGTCTGATCAGGGTGTTCAAGGGGAAACATGTGCCCACCGGGCATCGACAGGTATTCACCGTGGCGCAGCCGGCGGACCTGCAGGCCATGGCGCGGCATGACCACCCTGCTCTGTTGGCCGCGGACCATCGCCAGCGGTACTTCAAGCTGGCGCGTAGGCCGCGGGCTGGTGTGCGGGATGCTGCGGTAGATACTGATCTCGGTGGCCGGATCAAAACGCAGGGTCAACTTTTCGCCGTCGGCGCGCAAACCATGGCGCAGGTAAGCTTCGAAACATTCGGGGTCAAAACGGCGGAACAGACTTTTGCTGGCGAAGTAGGCACGTGCGGCCTCCAGACTGTCAAAGTCCTCGCGTCGCCCCAGGGTGCGACCAGCGGGCGTGATCCGGTCGATGAACCCCAGCCGCTTGGCGGCGCGGATCATCCATTGATCGGCCAGGCCCAGCACTGGCGAATCGAGCATCACCACGCCACGGTACAGCTCGGGGCTGCGTAACGCGGCATGAAAGTGCAACAGGCCGCCCAGTGAATGGCCAACACCCCAGACCGGTCCCGGCTGCTCGCGCAGATGATGCAGCAGCTCATCAACCAGGTTCAGCCAGTTTTCATTGACCGGAAAACGCGGATCATGGGCATGCTGTTCAAGATGGGCTACGGCGAACTCTGGCGCCAGAGCGGCGAACAGCTTGCCATAGGTGGCCGAGGGAAAGCCGTTGGCGTGGGCGAAGAACACCTGTTGCGACATGTCAGCACACTCGTGGCCGGGTCAATGGCGATGATTTTGCGCAGCGCTGCAGTGGCCGGGCAATGATCGTAAGTGACATCACCAAGGGTACTTTGGCCACTGTTCAAACAAGCTGAATCATTGCCCTGTACGGCAGACACACACATTTCAGCGTGCCGGCGGCTCCTGGCCATGAGGCACCACGGCAACGGTCAGACGCGAAATGCAGCACAGCTTGCCTTCATCGTTACTCAGACGAATGTCCCAGACGTGAGTGGTGCGGCCAATGTGTACCGGACGCACCACGCCGGTCACCCGGCCGCTGCGCACACCCCGCACGTGGTTGGCATTGACCTCAAGGCCGACGCAGAAGAACTTCGCCGTGTCGATCACCAGATAACTGGCCATCGACCCCAGGGTTTCTGCCAGCACCACTGAAGCACCGCCGTGCAACAGGCCGAACGGCTGATGAGTGCGCTGATCCACCACCATGCTGGCGGTCAGCGTGTCATCAGTGAAGGCTTCAAAGCGGATATCCAGCGACGTGGCGATGGTGTTGGCACCGGCGGCATTGATCCGGTCGATCTGGGGCGTTTCACGCCATAGGCTCATGGTTGCTCCTTGCTTGGTAAGGGATCTGACGCACTCAGACGTGGTGGACGTTGCGCAACTGCAGAGCACCGGCCAGGACGAACTCACCATCCAGTTGCGCCAGGCTGGCAGTGTTCATCGGCTCGGCGTCCTGCACGCTGCCGTGCACCAGCAAACCGATCAGGCTACCCACCAGCGGCTGATGACTAACCAGCAGCACCTCGTCCAGCTCCAGCGCGGCGATCTGACGCAAGGCTTCATCAGGACGAACATCGGGGGTCAGCCAATCGACGGTAACACGCGGGATGTCCGCCGTGAGGACACCTTGCAGCACATCGGCGGTCTGTTGGGCACGCACATACGGGCTGACCAGAATACGCTGCAGCCCCCGCCCCTCAAGATGGCGGGCACTGCTGCGCACCTGCTGGCGGCCTTCGGCAGTCAGCTCGCGCTCGGCATCGCTACGGGCCTGATGCTGAGCCTGGCCGTGGCGCAAGACCCACAGCTTCATAGTTTCGGTTCCTCATCGCGAACCGGATGAGCAGCCGCCGGAACCTTGTGCGGAGCCTCGCCTTCAGGCGCACGCGGGGTTGGCCAGTCAGCGAACGGCCAGGGCTTCTGGTCGCTGTGGAAGGTGCCAAACCGGCCGATCTGGGCGAGGAACTGACTCAGGCTGTCGCCGAAATCCATCAGGCTGGCGCTCGGTGCACCGTAAAACAGCCGATAGCCCAATTGCAGCAACACCACCCCGGCCAGCACGATTTCGGCCAGTTGCCAGACCACCAGATACACCAGCATCCACAGCACACGCAGCGCGATGGATTCACGTTTGAAATTGGATTCGCTCAAGACCTTCTCCCTGATCAGTATGGATTTCAATTGAAACCGGTTGTGGAAATGAAGTCGACATCGGTCTTTGGCTCGCCGCGCATCAACACCTCGATCACCTGCGCCAGGGTCCGCCCCTCGAACAGGATGGCATGCAGGCCGGCTACCAGCGGCATGTAGACCTTTACTTCCTGAGACTTGGCCTTGAGCACCTTGAGGGTATTGACCCCTTCGGCCACTTCGCCCAGGCGGCTGACCGCCTCGTCAAGGCTCAGGCCCTGACCCAGGGCAAAACCGACCTGGTAGTTGCGGCTCTTGGGCGAGGAACAGGTGACGATCAGGTCGCCCACCCCGGCCAGGCCCAGAAAGGTCATCGGGTTGGCACCCTGGCTGACCGCAAAGCGGGTCATCTCGGCCAGCGCGCGGGTGATCAGCATACTCTTGGTGTTTTCACCCATGCCCAGCGCCACGGCCATGCCGGAAACAATGGCATAAACGTTTTTCAGCGCCCCGCCCAACTCTACGCCAAACCGGTCGTTGCTGGCATAGACGCGGAACGTCGGCCCGTGCAGGGCAGCCTGGACCTCCTGACACAAGGCTTCGTCTTCGCTGGCCACCACCGTGGCGGTCAGCGCGTGCTCAGCGATTTCCCGGGCCAGGTTAGGGCCAGACAACACGCCAATGCGGGCTTTGGGCACGATTTCTTCGAGAATCTGGCTCATCAGCTTGAATGTCTGAGCTTCGATGCCCTTGGTCAGGCTGACCAGCATCTTGCCAGTCAGGCGCTCGACATGTTCGGCCAGTACCGAACGCAGGGCGCTGGAAGGCAAGGCGACAAAGATCAGCTCGCTGCCTTCCAGGGTTGCGGTCAGGTCGGTGACCGGCTCGACACCCGGCAACACCTTGATGCCTTTGAGGTAGCGCGGGTTCTCACGGTGCAGGCGGATCGCCTCGGCCTGCTCGGGATCACGCATCCACTGACGGACCTGATGACCGTTCTGCGCCAACAGATTTGCGATGGCGGTGCCGAAGCTGCCGCCACCAAGAACCGCTACAGGTTGCAGTGTGCTCATAAACCAATCCATCCAGGGCCATTGATCTGGCGATGGGGCATTATACGGAGCGTTACCGTGGCGGCCAGCGCCAAACAAGGCAAAGCATCGGCCGCTACCGTCCCGGTTGAGACATCAGCACAGCACAAGTTCCATGAAAAGGCTGTGAATCTTGGTTACCATGCGCGCAACGCACGGAGATCGCGGCAACAGGCCAGTATGTTGTCGGCAAGGCATGGGGTAAATGGACGCGTCACAAGAGTTTGCAACGCCTCAAGGGCGTCGGTCATGAAATTGCATCAGTGGGATATCAACACCCGTACCCAGGTCATCAGCCTGGGGCCGGCCCTGTTGCTGACCGTGCTGCTGACTGCGTTCTTCACCTTCGTGCGCTTGCAGGACCTGCGCGAGGAGCTCAATCACACCGGCCAGTTGATCGCCAATCAGCTGGCGCCCGCCGCCGAGCGTGGCGTATTGAATGACGACGAAGAATCGCTCAAGGCACTGACCCGTGCCACCTTGTCGATGCCCAGCGTGCAGTACGTCGAGATTCAGGACAGCAGCAACAATCCGCTGACCCATGTCCAGCAAGCCGAAGAGCCGACGGGCAACAAACGTCAGCTGGAGATTTTCCAGGCCCCGATTCATTTCAGCGCGCCCAGTGCCGCCCTTGACGCCAAGCCGGTGTTTACCGCTGGCAACGAGGGGTATCTGGGCCGGGTGCTGGTGGGGATGTCCCGCGACACCTTCAACCAGCGCCAGCAGGAGATTCTGTTCAAGGCCGGTTTGCTGGCGTTCGCCGCCCTGCTGTTCACGTTCTTGCTGGCCCGTGGCCTGGCGCTGAGCCTGTCGCGCCCGATCAGCGAAATGGGCGAAGTCGTCAAGGCCATCCAGAAGGGCGACTATCACACGCCCCTGCCGGTCACCGACGACGCTGAACTCGGCGCCCTGGCCCGGCACATCAACAACCTGGCCGCCAACCTGGAACAAGCCAGCCTGGAGCAACAACACTCCATGGCGCAGCTGATCCATACCCGCGAGCAGGCCGAGCAAGCCAACAAGGCCAAGTCGGACTTCCTGGCGATGATGAGCCACGAGTTGCGCACCCCCATGAACGGAGTCCTGGGCATGCTGCAACTGATGGAGACCACGACGATGACCGACGAGCAGGCCGAGTACACGACACTGGCTGCCGAGTCCACCGAGCACCTGCTCAAGGTCATCAACGACATTCTCGACTTCTCGCGTATCGAGCGCGACGCCCTGCAAATCGAAGGTATCGCCTTCAACATCGCCGAGCTGATTCAATCCTCGACCCAGGCCTTCAACCCCACCGCCCAGCAACAGGGGCTGGTCCTTGATCTGCAACTGCAAGCAGGCATCGAACAGCTGGAGGTGCTCGGTGACCCGACCCGCATCCGCCAGATTCTGGTCAACCTGATTGGCAATGCGCTGAAATTCACCGAGATCGGCGGGGTGCGCGTAGAAGCTGGCTGGCGGGCTCTGGACGGTGACCAGGTGCGGATAATCTGTACGGTGCACGACAGCGGTATAGGTATTCGCGCCGACCGGCTTGAGTCGATGTTCAATGCCTTTCAGCAAGCCGACAGTTCTATCTCCCGTCGTTATGGCGGTACCGGCCTGGGGCTGTCGATCGCCCGGACCCTGGCCGAGCGCATGGGTGGCAGCCTGCACGCACACAGCGAAGAAGGCGCAGGTTCCGTGTTTACCCTGGAATTGAACCTGCCGCGCACCACCGGCAGTCAGGCGCAGCACTCCCCCACCGTGGTCAACACCGCAGAGCTGAACGGCGAACGCTGGGTACTGCTGGTTGAAGACAACCCGGTCAATCGCACGGTAGTCGAGGCCATGCTGCACAGCCTGGGCTTCAGTGTCGACGTCGCGGTGGACGGTGCCGAGGCGGTGCACAAAGCCCAGGCCGCTCATCATGCCGTGATTCTCATGGACTGCCGGCTGCCGATCATGGACGGTTACGAAGCCACCCGTCGGATTCGTCAGATCGAGGGTCTGGAACAGGTGCCGATCATCGCCCTGACCGCTAACGCATTGCACGGTGATCGCGATGCGTGCCTGCAGGCCGGGATGAATGACTACTTGTCGAAACCGTTCAAACAGGCTGATTTGCACCAGGTTTTACTGCGTTGGCAAGCCTTTCAACCACTTGCGACTGGCGATAAATGATAAATTGCGGCAGTCTTGGCAGCTTGTTCGGCAATGGATATCGGTCGGACGAAGATTTTCAGTGTACAGGTGTACATTCATCGCACCGGCACTGTGACTTTCATTACAACGCAACAGTCTATGACTAGGCTGCCGGACAATGTCCTGGCGAAAACGTCCGCCAGGACTGGCGCGTGGGCCCGATCGGCCAGCGTCGCAAGTGAACATTTTGAGGAGCTCGCATGACCAAACAACACGCCTTTACCCGGGAAGACCTGCTGCGCTGCAGTCGTGGCGAGCTGTTTGGCCCAGGTAACGCGCAACTGCCCGCCCCTAACATGCTGATGGTCGATCGTATTACCCACATCAGTGAAGAAGGCGGCAAGTACGGCAAGGGTGAGTTGGTCGCCGAGCTGGATATCACCCCCGACCTGTGGTTCTTTGCCTGCCATTTCGAAGGTGATCCGGTGATGCCTGGCTGCCTGGGTCTTGACGCCATGTGGCAGTTGGTTGGCTTCTATCTGGGCTGGCAGGGCAATCCTGGCCGTGGTCGTGCCCTGGGTTCTGGCGAAGTGAAGTTCTTCGGCCAGGTTCTGCCGACTGCCAAGAAGGTCACCTACAACATCCACATCAAGCGCACCATGCGCGGCAAGCTGGTTCTGGCAATCGCCGACGGCACCGTGAGCGTTGATGGTCGCGAAATCTACAGCGCCGAAGGTTTGCGTGTCGGCCTGTTCACCTCTACTGACAACTTCTAAGGGTACCCGCATGCGCCGCGTCGTTATCACTGGTCTGGGCATCGTTTCGTGCTTGGGCAATGACAAAGACACCGTCTCCGCCAACCTGCGTGCTAACCGCCCTGGCATCCGATTCAACCCGGAATATGCCGAAATGGGTCTGCGTAGCCAGGTTTCCGGCTCCATCGACCTCAACCTCGAAGAACTGATCGACCGCAAGGTGTTCCGCTTCGTGGGCCACGCTGCTGCCTACGCCTACCTGGCCATGGCCGACGCCATCAAGGACTCGGGCCTGACCGAAGAGCAGGTTTCCAACCCGCGCACCGGTCTGATCGCAGGTTCCGGCGGTGCTTCGACCCTGAACCAGATGGAAGCACTGGATATCCTGCGCGAGAAAGGCGTCAAGCGTGTAGGTCCGTACCGCGTGACCCGCACCATGAGCAGCACCGTTTCGGCGTGCCTGGCCACACCGTTCAAGATCAAGGGCCTGAACTACTCGATCGCCTCGGCCTGCGCCACCAGCGCCCACTGCATCGGGACTGCCATGGAGCAGATCCAGATGGGCAAGCAGGACATCGTGTTCGCCGGCGGCGGTGAAGAAGAGCACTGGAGCCAGTCGTTCCTGTTCGACGCCATGGGCGCATTGTCCAGCAAGCGTAACGACACCCCGGAAAAAGCCTCGCGCGCCTATGACAACGACCGTGATGGCTTCGTCATCGCTGGCGGTGGCGGCATGGTCGTGGTCGAAGAGCTGGAGCACGCTCTGGCCCGTGGCGCCAAGATTTACGCCGAAATCGTTGGCTACGGCGCCACTTCCGATGGTTACGACATGGTTGCCCCGAGCGGCGAAGGCGCGATCCGCTGCATGCAGCAGGCGCTGTCGACCGTCGACACCCCGATCGACTATCTGAACACCCACGGCACCTCGACTCCGGTCGGCGACGTTGCCGAGATCAAGGGTGTGCGTGAAGTGTTCGGCGACAAGGCTCCGGCCATCAGTTCGACCAAGAGCCTGTCGGGCCACTCGCTGGGCGCCGCTGGCGTTCACGAAGCGATCTACTGCATGCTGATGATGGAAGGCAACTTCATTGCCGGCTCCGCCAACATCGACGAGCTGGACCCGGCGGTCGCTGACCTGCCGATCCTGCGCGAGACTCGCGAAAACGCGAAGATCGACACCGTGATGAGCAACAGCTTCGGCTTTGGCGGCACCAACGCCACGCTGGTACTGAAACGCTGGCAGGGCAAGTGATCGTCTGAGTTGCACGCAACATGAACAAGGCCAGTCACTGACTGGCCTTTTTCTTTGCCGAAAATGTTAAGCGCCGCACACCCGGCTGCTCCCACAAAGGCATGCGGCGCTTATCTGAACAGTACTGGCTTTAGCCGCCAAGCTTGCGCGCCAGGTATTCGCGCAGAAACTCAACCGTGACCCTGACCTTGGCCGAGTTGATCAGTGGCGAGGTATACACCGCCCAGATATCGGCATCCTGCCGGTAGCCCGGCAATACCTGCAGCAACCGGCCGGCTTCCAGATCGGCCTGCACATCCCACATTGAGCGCAGCAGGATACCGCGGCCATCCAGGCACCATTGGCGGGCGATTTCGCCGTGGTTGGTGGACAGGCTGCCAGTGACCTTGACGGTTTGCGCGCCTTGCGGGCCTTGCAGATGCCAGATCCCGAACGGTCGGTCGCGCTCTTTGATCAGCAGGCAGTCATGGTTGGTCAATTCTGCCAGGCTGCCCGGCGTGCCTTGACGCTCCAGGTAGGTCGGGCTGGCGCACAGCACCCGCCAGTTACGAGCCAGATGCCGGGCACGCAGGTGCGGGGCAATCTGGTCGCCAACGCGAATGTCCAGGTCCACCCCCTCATCGATCAGGTCCACCAAACGATCCTGGATGTCCAGGCGAATATCCAGTTGCCGATAGCGCGCCGCCAGTTCCGACAACGCCGGGGCCACCAGCCGCCGGCCAAAGCCTTGGCTACTGATCACCCGCAGCACGCCACTGGGCTCTGCGTGCCGGACAGCGACCTCTTCACTCATCTGCTGCACCGACTCAAGAATAGTCCTGGCCCAGTCATAGACCCGTTCGCCATCCTCGGTGATCGACACCTGACGTGTCGAGCGATGCAGCAATTGCACGCCCATGCCCTGCTCCAGCAGCTTGATGCGCTTGCTTACATAGGCTGGCGACATGCCCAGTTCACTGGCTGCCGCTATAAAGCTGGCGCGCCGGGCAACATGGACAAACACGTTCAGGTCATCAAGTGCGGGCAGATTATTCACAGCTCGTGTTCCTTCAATTCATATCTACGCGGATTATCACCTATTCGTAAGCCGATAGGATGAGCCCATTCCCTCAAACCTGGAGAGCGACATGAATAACAAGACTCTGCGCATTGCTGCGATCGCTGGCGACGGCATCGGCCTGGAAGTGCTACCCGAAGGCGTACGCGCGGTACAGGCAGTGGCTGACCGGTATGGTATCGCCCTGCAATTCGAGTATTTTGAGTGGGCCAGCTGCGATTACTACCTGGCCCACGGCCAGATGATGCCGGACGACTGGCGTGAACAACTGTCCGGCTTCGATGCGATCTTCTTCGGCGCGGTGGGCTGGCCTGACAAAGTCCCGGACCACATTTCGCTGTGGGGCTCGTTGCTCAAGTTCCGCCGCGAGTTCGATCAGTACGTCAACTTGCGCCCGGTGCGCTTGTTCCCCGGTGTGCCCTGCCCGCTGGCTGGCCGCCAAGCCGGTGAGATCGACTTCATGGTGGTGCGCGAGAACACCGAGGGCGAGTATTCATCGCTGGGCGGCATCATGTTCGAAAACACCGCTAACGAGTTCGTTATCCAGGAATCGGTGTTCACCCGCCGCGGCAGCGATCGTATTCTCAAGTACGCCTTCGAACTGGCCAGCCAGCGACCGCGCAAACACGTCACCTCAGCGACCAAGTCAAACGGCATGGCGATCAGCATGCCGTACTGGGACAAACGCACTGAAGCCATGGCCAGCCATTATCCCCACGTCAGCTGGGACAAACAGCATATCGACATCCTCTGCGCACGCTTTGTGCTGCAACCGGAGCGCTTCGATGTGGTGGTAGCCACCAACCTGTTCGGTGACATCCTCAGCGACCTGGGCCCCGCGTGCACCGGCACCATCGGCATCGCACCATCGGCCAACCTCAACCCGGAGCGCCATTTCCCGTCGCTGTTCGAACCGGTACATGGCTCGGCCCCGGACATTGCCGGGCGCAACATTGCCAACCCGGTGGCGATGATCTGGTCCGGCGCGTTGATGCTCGATTTCCTGGGCCACCGTCAGGCTCATGACGATATCCTGCGGGCCATCGAACAGGTGATCGCCAGCGGCGAAGTGACCCCGGACCTGGGCGGCACGGCCTCGACCCAGCAGATGGGCAATGCCGTGGTGCGGGCACTGGGCTGAGCTTCAGCTCGACATACAGCGGGCTTGTAAATGGAGGCAATCGTTGCTGCGCGATTGATGACGCGATCGACGTCAGTCCCGAGCCCCCAGCAGGGCACTGACACTTGAGGTCAGTGCCTGCAAGGCAAAGGGTTTGGTCAGCACTGCCGTGGCCGTCGTCAGCGGGCTGTCACCCAGCACATGAGGCAGCGTATAGCCGGTCATGAACAGCACGGGCAAAGCCGGTCGAACCTTACGCCCGGCTTCGGCCATCTGCCGGCCATCCAGCCCACCGGGCAGGCCGATGTCGGTGACCAGCAAATCGATGCGCGTGTCAGAGCGCAGCAGCTGCAAGCCGGCGAGGCTGTCGGCCGCTTCGATCACCACATACCCATGACTGCCGAGGATCTCGCTGACGAACAGCCGTACCGAGGACTCATCATCAACCACCAGCACGGTCTGGCCGGCACCGGCCAGCGGCACTTCATCGCTCACCGGTGGATGACCTGGCGCCTCGGCCTGGGCGGCGCAGCCGGGCAATTGCAGATAGACCCGGGTGCCCTTGCCCGGCTCTGACTGGATGCGCACCTGCCCACCGGACTGCTTGGCGAACCCATAGACCATCGACAGGCCGAGGCCGGTTCCGGCACCGACCGGTTTAGTGGTGAAAAACGGCTCGAACGCCTTGGACAGGGTTTGCTCACTCATCCCGACCCCGTTGTCTGCCACACAGATGGTCAGGTAGGTACCCGGCACCAATTCTGCGTCCAGCTCGGCACCGGACTCCAGCACCTGATTGAAGGTCTTGATCGAGATGACGCCGCTACCGCTCGGCATTGCATCGCGGGCATTGATGCACAGGTTCAGCAGGGCATTCTCCACCTGCGCAGGGTCAACCATACAGGTCTTCAAGGCGGCTGCCAGCTCGACCTTGAGCTTGATCGAAGGCCCGGCGGTGCGCCGAATCAACTCTTCCATGCCACTGATCAAACCGTTCACATCGGTGTGCACCGGCACCAGCGTCTGGCGCCGGGAAAAAGCCAGCAACCGATGGGTCAAGGCCGCGGCACGCTGGGCCGCGCCCTGGGCGACAGACAGATAGCGCTCCAGATCGGCGCTGCGTCCCTGGCTCAGGCGCAGTTTCATCAAGTCCAGGCTGCCGCTGATGCCGGCCAGCAGGTTATTGAAATCGTGGGCGATGCCGCCGGTCAATTGCCCGACCGCTTCCATTTTCTGGGCCTGACGCAATGCCTCTTCAGCCGCCTCACGCTCGGCAATCGCCTGACTGATGCGCGCCTCCAGCGTGCGGTTGAGTTCCAGCAATGCCGACTCGGCGTTCTTTCTTGCAGTGACATCCATCGACGAGCCGATCAGGCCGATCACCTCCCCGTCATCATTGAGCAGCGGCGCCTTGATCGACAGCCAGAACGTCGCCGAGCCATCGGGCATGTCGACCTGCTCTTCGATCTGTTCGACCCGCCGGCCATGCATGATGCGCTGATCGGTGGCCATCACCTGTCGCGCCTGGTCTTGGTCTTCGAGCACCTCCAGGTCAGTCTTGCCCAGATAGAACTCTGGCGGCTTGCCGATCAATTGGGTGGCACCGTGGTTGGCGACCAGCAACCGCCCCTCAAGGTCCTTGGCATACACCACCCCAGGTACGGCAGCGGCGAAGGTACGCAACAAGGCCGACATCCGGTCACGCTCGGCCTCGGCGGCGCGGCGCGACTCAATATCCATCAACACCCCCGGAAAGCGCACTGCCTGCCCTTGAGGGTCAAGCTCGGCGCGGCCGTTGGCCTCGACCCAGCGATAGCAGCCATCGTCCTGGCGGACCCGATACTCACAACGGAACGCACCGCCACGAGCCATCGCGGCCTCGATGTCAGCCGATACCCGCTCCCGATCCTGCGGATGAATCGAGGAAAACGCCTCGGTAATCGCGATGCCTGCGGCGCAGCGCTCGGCAGCCAGCCCGAATGTGCGGGCAAAACGCTCATCGGCGGTTACACAGTCGTTGGGAATGTCCCAGACCCAGGTGCCAATAATCGCCCCGGCATCCAGCGCCAATTGCAGGCGTTCAGCCGCATCGGCAGGAAATCCGCGCCTTACCGGCGGTGCGGCCGGGAGTGCTTCAGGGGGTGGCGTTCGGCGGGTCTGATCCATAAGGGTCTCGATGATCACGTGCACATCGGGTTTTGGGCGTCATTCAAGCAACATTGACAGCAATATCAACGAAATGTCCGCTCAGTCGGCGCGCAGATTACACGCAGTAGCGCATTGGGTCGCCCTTGTAGCTGCTTGCGCCCAGAAATGCTCCAATAGCAGGCTTGTCAATCGCACTGCCAAGGACACCCTCTTTAATGTCACAAGCCACTGACAACGACTTCTATGACCGCGCCGACGCGCATATCAACCTTTCCAACGAACAACTCGGCGCCTGTGACAATCCCGGCGCGGTGAGCGCATCGATGATGTTCGCCGCCACGCGCTTCAACACCTGGGTCAGCGCGCGCGGGTTCAAATCCAGTGAAGAAATGGCCCAGGCCCGCGAGCAAATGCTCAAGTACTTCTGCGAGCAGTACCAGATGATGCTCGAAGACAACCTCGATGATTACATCAATAACTTTGATCACTACATGGCCGGGCAAAAAACCTGACAGGCTTTATGTTCGTGCCACACTATCGGCTATCGATACCGGACCTCAATAGCCCCTTTAACGGCCGATAACGGCGGCAACAGCCTCAGATCGGCAACGGCCGCCCGGCAATCACCTGCTTCATCACCAGAGTCGACATCACCCGCTGCACATTGGGCAGCGAGGTGAGTTGCTCGTCATAGAGTCTCTGGAACGCGGGCAAGTCGCGGGTGATGACGTGCAGCAGGTAATCCGGATCACCGAACAGCCGCTGCGCCTCGACCACCTGAACAATGTCCAGCAGCGCTGTCTCAAACGCCGCAACCGCTTCACGCGTGCCTTCCTTGATGTTGACATCCTCCCCGGCCTGAAGGCCGGAGATTCCTACGGTGCTCAGGCGCGGCATCGAGCCGCCCCCGAGTCGCTTCGGTGGGTTCCTGCTGCTGGCGCCATGACCTCTGCGCTCACTTCACAGGCTAACCGGGCGTGTCCCGCCCTTAGTACATTGATCGCGCCAACCACATCGGCGTTGCCTTCGAAACCACATCCCACGCACCTGAACAGCGCTTGCGTCTGGCGGTTGGCCGCCGACACATGGCCGCAACACGGGCACGTGCGGCTGGTATTGTGCGGCGGCACGGCAATCAGCCAGCCGCCGCGCCACGCCAGCTTGTAGTCCAGTTGCCGGCGGAGCTCGAACCAGCCCTGATCGAGGATGGCCCTGTTCAGGCCAGACTTGGCCCGAACGTTTCTTCCCGGCGCCTCGGCCGTACCTGCCGCCGACCTGGACATATTGCGTACCTGCAAGTCCTCGATACACACCATCGCGTGGTTTTGGCTGATCGTGGTGGAGCACTTGTGCAGATAGTCTGCGACGGGCATTGCCGATGCGGGAGTGAATGCGCTGGAAGTCGTTACATGCTGCTCTTGAGCCATGAGCCAGGAAGACGACATTAGGCGCCGACGGCACGGTGTTTTCAAGATGCATGCCCATGGGGTCTTTGTAACGAAATACCGCCGTAGAAGGGCATCTGTGTCGCCGTGTTACTGCGCTTCATCCTGTGGCGGTGCGTACATCGAACAGTTGCAGTAGGCACCCCACTGCAACCAGGGACGGCTACGCCGTCCGCGCTATCCTTCCCCGCCCTGAACGGCGGGGCTTATCGCGCCTTGATGGTCACAGGTCTCTCTCAAACTGCCGTGGCCAGTCCTTGCGGGTAAACACCTGGCCATGGTCGCGCAGGCGCCGTACCTCATCCAGATCCAGCTCACAGATCAGCCACTGGCTCGCCGACGGACACAACGCCTCGCTCTCGGCAATCACGCCATTGGCCGGCATGCCGTAATCGGATGGCACGTACAACGCTGCGCGGCCGATGTTTTCGTCAAGCGCCGGCGACCAGGGCGCCAGGCCGACGGTGGGTGCTTGCAGTACCGCGATCTGGCTCTCCAGCGCCCGCGCCTGGGCGCCGATACGCACCCGGAAAAAGCCCGCTTCGGTGTCGGTGCAGCTCGGCGCCAGGATCAGGTCGGCACCGGCTTCGGCCAGGCTACGCGCCAGCAGCGGGAATTCGTTGTCATAGCAGATCAGGATACCGAGCTTACCCAGTGCGGTATCGAACACCTTAAGGCCCGAGCCGGCGCTGATGTTCCATTGTTCGCGCTCGAAGCGGGTCATCATCAGTTTGTCCTGGCTGCCCAGGCAACCGTGCGGGCCGAACAGCCAGGCACGATTGCGATACTGGCCGTCCTCGTCCAGCACCGCCACGCTGCCCGGTTGCAGGTAGACATTCAGGCGCCGGGCGAGGCTTTCGCACAGTTCCAGCCAGCGTGGTAACAGCGGCTGGATGTCAGCGATGGAGGCATGCAGGTCACTGCGTTGCGCAGCGGGTAATTGCCCGGACAACACCAGCCCGGCGTACTCGGGCAACAGCAGCAACTGCGCGCCCTGCCCGGCTGCAGCTTCGCAGAGTTCGGTGAGGTGGGCGGCATAGGCATCCCAGCTTTGCAGCAGGTCAATATGGTACTGGCAGGCAGCAACCTTGATCATCAGACAAGCTCCTTCAACCAGAACGACATGGGTTTGCCCGATTCCTCGGTTTCATCCAGGTCGCGCCAGTGATATTCAGTGTGCAGCTCAGGGTGATGGCGGTAGCCACGCCGGGTCCAGAAAGCGTCCAGCGGCTGATAGCCGGCCGGGCGCCGGGGGTGATCCTGCTGACGCTGCACAGCGCAGAACGCGCACCATTCAAACCGCCCCAGCCGCCGGGCATGTGCTTCGCGCTCCTGGAAGAACCGCACCCCCAGGCCGCGACCGCGCCAGCCCGGCAACACCACCGACTCGGCGCAGTAGAAAATCTGCCCGGTGTTCCAGCCCGCCGCCACGAACGGCCGCTGAAACTGCTCGGTCTCATCCGCCAGCGGCAGGCCCGTCGACGCGCCGACGACCCGGCCCTGGTCACGCACCAGTACACAGACACTGTCGGGGCTGCGCAGGTAGGTCGACAGGTACTCGGCCTCGTAAGCCAGGTCGCCGTCATACAGGTACGGAAACTCGCGAAATACACTGATGCGCAGTTGCGCCAGCTCGTCGATGCAGGGCTCTAGCTGTGGCCCTTTGAGCAATTGAATGTCCATGCTGAGCGTTGCCCACCAAGAAAGTGACGCTGACGGATATGCCAGCGCAGGGCGCAGAACTTATCATGAGCCCCGCTGCCCCCGTCAACGCACCCTATAAGGAACAGCCCGATGAACACCACCGAACTGATTCAGGCCTACTACGCCGCTTTTAACGCCGGCGACATGCCTGCTTTTCTGGACCTGCTGGCCGAAGACGTGGTGCATGACATCAATCAGGGCGAGCGGCAGATGGGCAAAGCCACCTTTGCCATGTTCATGAACAAGATGAACCGTTGCTACCGCGAGCGCCTGAGCGACATCGTGGTCATGGTCAACCACGACGGCAGCCGCGCTGCTGCCGAGTTCGTGGTGCACGGTGAGTACCTGGCCGACGACGAAGGCCTGCCACCGGCCAACGGTCAGAAATACGTGTTGCCGGCCGGTGCATTTTTCTACATCAAGGCCGGCAAAGTGGCGCGGATCAGTAACTACTACAACCTCAATGACTGGATCGAACAGGTTGGCTGAAGCCAGCACTGCGGTGCGTTGATCGTAGGGATTGGCGTACCGCGCAACTAACCAGAAGCGCCTGTTAATCAGGTCGCCAGTGGCACACCGACATAACTTTGGCGTCAGAATTGAAGATCGGTTAGTTGACTAACGATTAAACGATCCAGCATTGAAGAGTATCGGCCTGGTACTTCTCTTGGAGAAAATAAAGTTGCGCTGACAGGCACGCCAAGGATAAATTCAAAAGCCTGTCCCCCCCACAAAACACCTGCAATCAGGAGCCCCCATGCATCAACCTGTACCTCCTGTGCAGTACACCCCACCGGGCCTCGACTGGCTTGAACTGCAGGCGATCAACGAAGTGGAGGGCCTGAGCAATGTATTGCAACTGGTGCTCTTGCTCACCGGCCTGAAGTTTGCCGCGATTGGCAAGTTCAATGAGGAAAACTGGGTCGCCTATATCGTTAACGATGAAATGCACCTGGGCCTGGAGCCCGGTTCCACCATCCCAAACGAAGTTGCCATCTGCACTAAGGTGATGCAGGAGCATACCCCGCTGATCATGCCACGCATCAGCGACGACCCGGCTTACCGCTCGCACCCCAATGTCATCAAATTCGGCCTGCAAGCGTATATATCGATGCCGATCTTCCTTATCAACGGCGAGTTCTTCGGCACTTTGTGCGCGACCGCGCCCTATCCCGCCGATGTCCTGGGCAACGAAAAAACCCTGGACTCGATGAAACTGTTTTCGCGCCTCAGTGGCCAGCTGCTGTCGCTCAATCCCGCCCACCTTGCCTAGCTGTCGGGCTGCCTCGACAGGCTAGGCGGATCCGCCAGCCAGAACGCCGGGCAGCGACAGACCGATCAACAGCCAGCCTGACAAGGTCAGCAAGCCCAGCACCAGACGGCGAAAAAGCTGGTCGCTCATCCCCCGGTACAAACGCACGCCCAGCAGCGTCGGCACCAGCACCGCCAGCACCACCACCGCAAACAGCCCCAGCGCCTGGGCGGTCACTGTACCGCTCAGCAGATAAGTGAGCATCGTGCTGGCCTGCATCGCCAGATTAAAGCCCTGAATCACTGAGCGCTGGGTAGCCCGATCCCAGTTGTTGAGCACGGCCCACAATGCCGGGGCCGGACCACCCAAGCCCCCCAGCCCGCCCATGATGCCGCCGACCAGCCCAACACCGGCATCAGCGCGGCGGCTATTGCCAGCCAGGCGTGGCAAGTGCGCCGAGAACAGCATCAACGGGCACCACAGCACCAGCACAATCCCGACCAACAGGCGAAACCACACGGGATCGACCTGATGCAGCAACAGCACGCCCAACGGCACGCCAAGCACGCCGCCGGCAACCATAGGCCAGAGCCGGGGCAGATCGAGCTGCTTGCGCAGCGCCCCGGCGGCCAGCAGTTGCCCGGTCAGCGAGCCACAGACCACCAGCGGCCCGGTCAGGGTCGGGTCGAGCGCCCAGGCCCAGACAGCCATGGCCACCAGACCGAAGTTGGAGCCTGACAGCCCTTGGACAAAGCCGGCCAGAGCAGCGCCAAGGATGACGATCAGGATCAGCGAGTCCACCGAGTTAAAGCACCATGATCATTTCATGCCAGGCCATGCCGCCATGATCGGACGGCGAAGGCTGCACATAGCGATACCCCATATGCTCATAAAGGCCGACATGACGGTCCTTGCACATCAGGTGGATGGTCTGTTTATGCATGGCGCGCATGCGGCCGATGAACTCGTTCATCAATTGCAGGGCGTAGCCTTTGCCCTGATGCAACGGATCAACGACCACTGACATGATGACCACGTTAGGCGCATCACTGCTGTGGCCGACCAGCTCTTTGAAGGCTTCGTCGGACATCTGCACCACCTGAGCACAACCACAGTTGATGAAGCCAATGATCTGGCCCTCAGTTTCCGCAATCAGAAAACCCTCGGGGTATTGGGCGATACGCGTGGCGATCTTTTCCAGAGTTGCAGCTTCATCGCCTTCGTAGGCACCGATCTCGATCTCGTAGCAACGGCGGGCGTCGGCGGGCGTGGCGTTACGCAAATACAGGCTGGACATTGGGTGTTCCTGAACACATCGGGCAAAGGCCAGCATGGTAGAGAAAAACCGGATGCAGGTTAATGCCAATACTATTCAGATAAGAACTGCGGACCAGGTGGGAGCCAGCTTGCTGGCGAAGGCGGCGGCAGATCCACAGCAGATAGAGTGTTTTTACTGGCCTCTTCGCGAGCAAGCTCGCTCCCACCGGGGGCATACAGTGCTTAAAGTCGACAGTATTGGCTTTAGCCGCGAAAGCTTCGCGGCTAAAGCGGATCGCCGCCCGACCGATCCTACAAGGCTTACAGCCAGGCCTTGATCTGCTGGCTGACCGCTTCGGTGGAAATCCCGTAGCGGTCATGCAGGGTCGGCAAGGCGCCGGCGTCGAGGAAGGCATCCGGCAAGGCGATCTGGCGGAAGGTCGGCGTCACGCCGTTGCGCAGCAGCACGCCGGCCACCGCTTCACCCAGGCCGCCGATGATCGAATGGTTCTCCGCCGTGACCACCAGCCGCCCCGGTTTGCGACATTCGGCCAGGATGGTCTGCTCATCCAGTGGCTTGATGGTCGGTACGTGCAGGACCGCCACGCTGACGCCATCGGCCTGGAGTTTTTCGGCCGCTTCCAGAGCACGCATGGTCATCAACCCCGAGGCGATCACCAGCACTTCGTTACCGGGGCGGATTACCTGGGCTTTGCCAAGCTGGAACTTGTAATCATAGCGGTCCAGCACCAGCGGCACATTGCCGCGCAGCAAGCGCATGTACACCGGCCCCTGATGCTCAGCGATGGCCACGGTAGCCTGTTCGATCTCCAGCGCATCGCAGGGGTCGACAATGGTCAGGTTGGGCATCGCACGAAAGATCGCCAGGTCGTCGGTGGCCTGGTGGCTGGGGCCGTAGCCGGTGGTCAGGCCCGGCAGGCCGCAGACGATCTTGACGTTGAGGTTCTCTTCGGCAATCGCCATGCAGATGAAGTCATAGGCGCGCCGCGAAGCGAACACCGCATAAGTGGTAGCGAACGGCACGCAGCCTTCGCGCGCCATACCGGCAGCGGCGCTCATCAGCAGTTGTTCGGCCATGCCCATCTGATAGAAGCGCTCCGGGAACGCCTTGGCGAAGATGTGCAGGTCGGTGTACTTGGACAAATCGGCGCTCAGGCCGACGATCTCCGGACGCTGGGCCGCCAGTGCTACCAGCGCGTGACCAAAGGGTGCCGGGCGGGTCGGCTGACCTTCGGCGGCAATCGAGGCGATCATCGCGGAGGTGGTCAGGCGTTTCTTGCCGGTCTCGGTGGTGTTCTTGACGGTACTCATACGTTGCTCCCGGCGTCCAGATTCTGCAGTGCAATATCCCATTCGTGTTCATCGACCCGGATGAAATGGGTCTTCTCGCGGCTTTCCAGAAACGGCACGCCCTTGCCCATCCGGGTGTCACAAATGATCACCCGTGGCTGCGCACCAGGGTGCTGGCGGGCGGCATCGAACGCCTGGACCAGCGCGTCGAGGTCGTTGCCATCGACGCGCTGGGTGAACCAGCCGAATGCCTGCCAACGGTCGACAATAGGCTCAAAGGCCAGCACTTCACTGGAGTGGCCGTCGGCCTGCTGGTTATTGACGTCGACGATGGCGATCAGGTTGTCGAGTTTCCAGTGCGAGGCGGACATCACCGCTTCCCAGGTCGAACCCTCGTTGAGTTCGCCGTCCGACAGCAGGTTGTAGACGAACGACGTACTGTTCTTGCGTTTCAGCCCCAGGCAGGCACCCACCGCGATGCCCAAGCCATGGCCCAGCGAGCCGCCGGTGATCTCCATGCCCGGCGTGTAGGCGGCCATGCCCGACATCGGCAGCCGGCTGTCGTCGGCGCCGTAGGTTTCCAGCTCGTCCAGCGGGATGATTTGCGCCTCGATCAATGCCGCATACAGAGCAATCGCGTAATGACCGATGGACAGGTAGAAGCGGTCGCGGCCTTCCCACTCCGGCTCGGCCGGGCGCAGGTTCATGGCGTGGAAGTAGGCCACGGCCAGCAGGTCGGCGGCGCCAAGGGCCTGGCCGACATAGCCCTGACCCTGGACCTGACCCATGCGC
The DNA here is from genome assembly GCF_024129905.1 of Pseudomonas sp. 21LCFQ010. Classification (NCBI taxonomy): domain Bacteria; kingdom Pseudomonadati; phylum Pseudomonadota; class Gammaproteobacteria; order Pseudomonadales; family Pseudomonadaceae; genus Pseudomonas; species Pseudomonas sp. 21LCFQ010. The sequence goes on from NZ_JAMYDZ010000018.1 coordinate 43,235, forward strand.
AGGGCATGGCGGCGAATATTGTGGGCACGTTCGCCCAGGCTTGTAGCAGGTGCGGATGACAGGTTAGCGCTCATTGCGTAACTCCTTGAATCAACGATTGACCAGTGCGGCAGGCACTCGCAGCACCAGGGTGGCGCCGAACAGCAGCACGCCGGTGATCAGGTACATGCCCAGCGCACTGGAGCCGGTATTGGTGGTGATCCAGCCGATCAGGTAAGGCGAGCAGAAGCCGGCCAGGTTGGCGAAACTGTTCACTGCGGCGATACCGGCCGCAGCCGAGACCCCACCGAGCAAGGTGGTGGGCAGCATCCAGAACAGTGACGAGGCCGAGAGAATGCCAGCGGCGGCCAGGCACAGGCTCATGACCGAGAGCAGCAGGTTGCCGCCCAGCACCGCTGCCAGGCTCAGGCCCATGGCGCCAAGGATCATCGGAATCACCAGGTGCCAGCGACGCTCCTGATGTTTGTCGCCGCTACGCCCGGCCAGCAGCATGGCGACGATGGCGCACATGTACGGCAGGCTGGTCATCATGCCGATGTGCAGTGGATCGGAGAGCCCGGCGTTACGGATCAGGGTCGGTAACCAGAAGGTGATTGCGTACTGGCCCATGACCACACAGAAGTAGATCCCGGCCAGCAGCCACAGACGCCGGTCACGGATGAACTCGCCCACCGAGGCATGGGTGACCTTCTGCCGGTTGTCTTCTTCGAGTTCCTTCTGTACCAGCTCCTTTTCCTCGGCGGTCAGCCAGGTGGCCTGGTGAACGCCGTCCTTGAGGTAACCGAGCACCATCAAACCGACCACCACGGTGGGAATCGCTTCGATGACGAACATCCACTGCCAGCCGGCCCAGCCATGCACACCAGCGAAGGCGTTCATGATCCAGCCCGACAGCGGCCCGCCGATCATCCCCGACAACGGAATGGCGACGAACCACAGCACGGTCATCTTGGCCCGGCGGTAGGACGGGAACCAATAGGTGAGGTACAGCAGCAGACCCGGTGCCAGCCCCGCTTCGGCAACCCCGAGCAGAAAGCGCAGCACGTAGAACTGCCAGGCGGTTTCAACGAAGGCGAACAGGCCGGAGATGATGCCCCAGGTGATCATGATCCGGGCGATCCACACCCGGGCACCGACCTTGTGCAGAATCATGTTGCTGGGCACTTCGCAGAGGAAGTAACCGATAAAGAACATGCCCGCGCCCAAGCCGTACACGGCTTCGCTCAGGGCCAGGTCGTTCATCATCTGCAGTTTGGCAAAACCGACATTGACCCGGTCCAGGTAGGCACACAGGTAGCAGAGCATCAGAAACGGCATCAACCGCCACGCGGTCTTGCGATAAGCGTTGGCGCGTACGTTGGACGCAGCTTCCAGTGACAGGGTAGTCATGATGGTCTTCTCTTTATTGTTATGACCGCCCTACTCTGCACAGACCGCATGACAAGGATTGCTCGTCCATACGACCTGCACGGCAGGGCTTGAGTGTTCATGGCGGGCAGTCAACCCGCAGGGGTCATCAGTGGATCAGCATGCCACCGTTGACATCCAGAGTGATGCCGGTCAGGTACGCCGACAGGTCACTGGCCAGGAACAGCGCGGCATTGCCAACATCTTGCGCCTGGCCCAGACGGCCCAGCGGAATGCCGTCGATGATCGCGTGGCGGCGTTCATCCTGCATCAGGCCGCCGGTGATGTCGGTCTGGATCAGGCCGGGGGCGATGGAGTTGACCCGCACATTGTCCGGTCCCAGTTCGCGGGCCATGGCGCGGGCCAGGCCCAGTACGCCAGCCTTGGCAGCACTGTAGTGCGGGCCGCCGAAAATGCCACCGCCACGTTGGGCGGATACCGACGACATGCACACGATGCTGCCAGACTTCTGCTTGCGCATCGCCGGGATCACCGCCTGGGACATCAACAGTGTGCCGCGCAGGCTGACGTCCAGCACCTTGTCGTAGTCGCTATGACCGATATCGAGGGTTTTCAGGGGTTGAGTGATGCCGGCGTTATTGACCAGCACATCGATGCGCCCGAAGTGTTCGAGCACAGTGGCGACTGCAGCGTCGACCTGGGCTTTGTCGGCCACGTTGGCGGCCAGACCCAAGTGGCCCTCGCCCAAGGCAGCGGCGGCGTCGCGAGCGGCAGACTCGTCAAGATCGAGGATGACCACACGGGCACCCTGACGCGCAAAAATTTCAGCAGTGGCACGGCCGATACCGCGAGCAGAAGCGGCGCCGGTGATGATTGCGATTTTGTCTTGCAGAAGCATGGGGGCTTTCTCCCGTTTGTTTTTATGGGCTCGATTTACTACAAACCGTGAACACAGCTTGTGCCCCGCCCCCTGGCTGAGCAATAACGTGCCATTCAGCAAGCGCTGAAAAAAATTCAGCACTCAGAACCAAAATCACCGATATTTTGCCGTACCCCTGTGGGAGTGGCTTCAGCCGCGAAGGCTTCCCGGCTAAAACCAGTCACAGGGTCCCATGTTTGCCGCGCGACAGCGCGGCGCCGAGGCGTCGGGCGATCTCCTACCTCACTCGCCATCACGCCCCATTGCAATGTTGATCACTGAGAAATCCATTTATGCCCACCCCCACCGATGCCTCTCTCAATCTGCCACCCCTCAAAGCCATTCAGGCCTTCGAGCAGACCGCCCGCTTCGGTAACGTGGCACGCGCGGCCGAGCAGTTGAACCTCACGCCTTCGGCGGTCAGCCATCAACTGGCCAAGCTCGAAGCCATGATCGGCCGGCAGTTGTTTCTGCGTAACGCCCGCGGCGTGACCCTGACCCCGGTGGGCGAGCAATACCTGGCTGAGGTCTCAGGCATTCTGCACAGTTTTGCCGTGGCCACCGAACGCGCCAGCAGCGATGTCAGCCTCGATTGCCTGCGCCTGCACGCATCGCCGAGTTTCGGATTTCTGTGGTTGATGCCGCGCATCGAGCAGTTTCGCCAGAGCCACCCGGATATCCAGATCAACCTGTCGTGCTCGTACGAGTCGCTGCATTTCAGCCGCGACAAGATCGACGTGGATATCCGCCATGGCCAGCCCAACTGGCCGACGCTGGAAGTGCGCAGCGTACCCAACGAGCATCTGGCAGTGATGGCCTCACCGGCACTGTTGGCGAAAAGCCCGGTGCACAATCCGCAAGACCTGCTGCACCGCCCGCTGGTGCTGTCTGAGGCGACGCTGATCAATTGGCCGCAATGGTTTGCCCAGCATGGCCTGTCGCGGCCCGACAGTCCTTACCCGCTGAGTTTTGATCGCTCGTATATGGCCCTTGAAGCCGCACGGCTGGGCCTGGGCTTTGCGCTGGAAAGCACCCTGCTGGCCAGAGAGTTCCTCAGCCGCGGCGAGCTGGTGGTGATCGAACCCGAGCGCCTGAGCGTGCCGGTCAGCGCCCACCATCTGGTGTTCCCCAAGGCGCATGCGGGTTTTCCAAGGGTCAGGCGCTTTCTGCAGTGGATGCAGCAGGAGCTGGGTCGGGACTTCAGTTACTGAGCGCAGCGCTGCCGGATGCAACAGGCTGCGGGCGGTACAGCAACCAGCGATAACAACCCAGGCAAATCAGCCAGTCGATCATCAGGGTCCACACGTTGTGCGACAGAAAATGCGCGCCCTGCATCATCCGCCCCAAAGAGAACAGCGCCCCCAGTGCGATGGCGAACACCAGCGCGACCCGGGCGGCACGAGGTTTGCGGTCGCGCAACGCGAAAAACAGCGCCAGCAGCGAGAAGCCGGTGGCCGCGTGCCCGCCCGGCCAGCACAGTCCCGGTTTGAGACTCGGCGCGCGGTGGCTGAGCAGTGGCGTATGGGTCTCGACGCCGCCAAAATCACTCAGGCTCCAGGGGCATTGCACCTGGGTCAGGTTCTTCAAGGGCGTGATCACTGCGGTAGACAAGCCCATCGCCAGGACGATGTAACCCAGGGTTCGGCGCCAGGGTCGCAGCGCCGCCACCTTCCAGCTCAGCGCGAAGGCCACGGCAAAACCGAGTGCCATTGCAATCACCAACTGCTTGGCGCGATCATGCAGAATCGTTTCCAGCCAATAACTGTGTGCACCGATGAAACCCTCGCCGGGGATATAAAACAATCGGGCCAGAAAGTAATCCAGCGCAGTGGGATCGAAAATCAATAACAACAACATTAACCCGATTGGCAAACCCATTGCCAAGCGAAAGTTGAAAGGACGTGATACCGGGACCGTTAATACATCGGCCATGAAAGATGCTCCGCAATGAGGCCTGCCAGGAAAGCCGCGAAGTTATACCCTGAGCGGTACGCTGCCGGTGAAGAAAATGTCATCAGGTTGTCAGTCAGACAGCCTGCCGACAGCAAGCAAGCGGACCGGCAGCGGTTTTGACATTTTTCTCACAAACCGTTGACGCCGTGCAGACCGATTGTCGTCTAGTCTTCTCCCTGCCAACTTCCGAACGATAGCCGTAGCCACGGCAGACTGCGCATAACACAACCGACAATGAAAATATTAGTAATCGAAGATAACCGTGATATTCATGACAACCTGGTGGAGTTTCTGCAGCTCAAGGGGCATCAGGTCGAAAGCGCACTAGACGGCCTGAGCGGGCTGCACCTGGCGGCGACCAAGGCGTTCGATGCGATCATTCTTGACATCATGCTGCCTGGCATCGATGGCAACCGCATCTGCCATAGCCTGCGCCAGCACTCGCGCTCGGATGTCACCATCCTGATGCTCAGTGCCCGCGACACGCTGGAAGACCGCCTGGTGGGGTTCTCGGCCGGCGCCGATGATTACGTGACCAAGCCCTTTGCCATGGCCGAAGTGCTGGCGCGCCTGGAAGCCATCACCGCCCGCCGCCAAGGCACTGGCAACCGGGTCTTGAGCGTCGCCGACCTGAGCTACGACCTCGACACACTGGAGGTGTCACGCGCCAACGCCGTGCTGAAACTCAACCCGACCCACTTGAAACTGCTGGAGCTACTGATGCGCCGCAGCCCGCATCTGGTCCCGCGCAAAGAGCTGGAACTGGCCCTGTGGGGCAACGACACGCCCAAGGGTGGCAGCCTGCGCAGCAACATTCATATTCTGCGCCGCACGCTCGATGGCGGGTTCGACACCGAACTGCTACAGACCGTGCACGGCCTGGGTTACAAGCTGTGCGCCGCGTCCGCGCGGGCAAGCTGAACAAATGCTTTCTGAGCCGTCGCAAATCGGCCCGGCCCGCTGAGTTTCATTGGCGGGCTGGCAACAAAGATTCGATACTTTTCTAACCGCCAGCCACACGACGGAGCGCCACGCTTAAGGCGTGACGTGCTCTCTTGCCCACCCTATTAGTGAAGTAACCCGCATGCCGAACATCAAAGCCGTTCGCCCTGAAGTTGTGACCGTGCTCGCCACTTTTTACTTGTTACTGGCGTTTAACAAGAGCCTTTGGCAGCATGTGTTCAGTTTGACTGCCGCTGACCATACCGGGTTTATTCTAAGTGTCGCCTTTGCGGCGCTGATCGCGATCACGTTCAATCTTTTTCTCACCCTGATCGCGTTCAAACGGATCCTTAAACCGGTACTGATCACCCTGTTCATGCTCGGTTCGGGCATTGTTTATTTCATGAACGAGTACGGCATCATCTTTGACGCGGCGATGTTCCGCAATGTCGCCGAAACCAACCCGACCGAGGCGTTGGGTCTGCTCTCCGGCAAGCTGTTTCTGTATATCGCTGCGCTGGGCGTGCTGCCGTCATGGTTACTGTGGAAGACGCCGATCAACTACCGCCGCTGGCCAGCCGAAGTGCTCAGTAAAGCGCTGATCAGTGTCGGCTGCGTGGCGCTGCTGGGCGGGGTCGCACTGGTCAACTACCAGGGACTGGCCTCATTGTTTCGCAACCATCATGAGCTGCGCCTGATGGTGGTGCCGAGCAACCTGATCGGCGCTGGCTGGAGCTATCTGCATGAGCAGATCCTCGCCGCTAAAACCACCTTTCGCCCGACCGCCAGCGATGCCCTGCGCGAACCGCCTTCCAGCTCCCATCCGCGCAAGTCACTGACGGTACTGGTGGTCGGCGAAAGTGCCCGGGCCGAGAACTTCGGGCTGCTCGGCTACGCCCGCGACACCACGCCCCGGCTCAAGGCTGAAGGCGATGTGATTGCGTTCAGTGATGTCTGGTCATGCGGCACCGAGACGGCCGTGTCAGTGCCGTGCATGTTTTCCGACCTGGGCCGCAAGCGCTACAACGCGGCCACGGCGAAGACCCAGGAAGGCTTGCTGGATGTACTCAAGCGGGTCGGTTACAACGTGATCTGGCGTGACAACCAGGCCGGTTGCAAAGGCACCTGTGACCGGGTGACCTTCATCGACCTGAGCAATGACAAGGACCCTGGCCTGTGCGCCGACCATGAATGCCGAGACGCCATCCTGCTGCGCGACCTGCAGGCCGATATCGACAACCTCAAGACTGACACGGTTGTGGTGCTGCACCAGATGGGCAGCCATGGTCCCGAATACTTCAAACGCTACCCGGCCGAGTTCGAGAAATTCACCCCGGTGTGCAAAAGCAACGCACTGAACAACTGCTCGCGCGAGAGCATCGTCAACGGTTATGACAACACCTTGCTGTACACCGACCATGTGCTGGCCAGCCTGATCGACATTCTGCGCAGCAACCAGGACAAGGCCGACACCGCCATGCTTTACCTGTCGGACCACGGTGAATCACTGGGCGAGTACAACCTGTTCCTGCACGGCACGCCCTACATGGTGGCGCCCGAACAGCAGCGGCATATTCCGATGGTGGCATGGTTCTCTGAGGGTTATCGACAGTCGTTCGGCGTCGATACCGACTGCCTGCAAGCCACGCGCAACCAGCCGCTCAGCCAGGACAACCTGTTTCACTCGATGCTGGGCCTGCTCAACGTAAAAACCAGCGACTACAGTCAGCCGCTGGATATGTTTGCCAAGTGCAGACATCGCTGAACCCTGCCGGACCGGCCAGGCGGCGATCCGCTTTAGCCGCAATACTGGTCGTTTAGGCGCTGCATGCCTTTGTGGGAGCTACCTTGGTAGCTCCCACCGGACCGCGTTGGCCTTGACCGGTCGGCATGACGCCTACGGGATATCCATTAAAATCAATAGCTTGTCAGGCCTCCAGCGCCCGCACCCGCTCGCGGCGTGCCTGCTCGGCGGCCTGTTCGGTGGATTGCAATGCGAAATCGAACTCGATTTCGGCAAAGCGGCCTGATACGCCACGCTGCGCGGCGCGCTCGGCGTCGTCGATGAAATGGATCTGGGCGATCAGTTCATCCCGGGTGGCGTAGGCAAAGTCGTCATGCAGGTACGGATCGCCTGCCAGGTTGATCTGGGTGGTCAGGTGCCGATGGCCGGGGGCAGAGATGAAGAAGTGCACATGTGCCGGACGCTGGCCGTGGCGGCCCAACTGGTCGAGCAGGCCCTGGGTCGGGCCATCCGGCGGGCAGCCGTAGCCGGACGGCACGATGCTCTGGAAGCGGTAACGGCCCTGGGCGTCGGTCTGAATGCGGCGGCGCAGGTTGAATTCCGATTGAGTCGGGTCGAAGTACGAGTAGGTGCCGCCCGTGTTGGCGTGCCAGACATCAACGGTGGCGTTGGCCAGCGGCTGGCCGTCGACATCGCGGACCTGGCCGTGCATGAACAGCGGCGTGCCAGCGTCAGTGCCGTCATCCAGGCGTGCTTCGTACTGACTCAGCGGTGCGCCAGCCACGTACAGCGGGCCTTCGATGGTCCGTGGGGTGCCGCCGACCTGACCGTTCTGCTCGTCTTCAGCGTCCAGCAACAGGTCCAGGTAGTGCTCCAGCCCCAGGCCGGCCACCAGCAGACCGGCTTCCTGACGGGCACCGAGTTCGTTGAAGTAGTTCACCGCTTTCCAGAACTCTTCCGGAGAGATCTGCAGGTCTTCGATGATCTTGATTGCGTCGGTGAGGATCCGGTGGACCACGGTTTTCATCCGTGGGTTGCCGGCGTCCTCGTCGAAGCCCGAGGCATTCTCGAAGAATTTCTGGACGTCAGCGGTGTGGGAAATACGTACGGTCATGGTGGCGTGTCCTCGTCATTATTCTTGTTCAGGCTTGCTGCGTATTGATTGTCGGGTTCAGGGCTCAGCGATCATCGGCATGGATCGACGAAGGGTGCCTGCACAGCGGCGTCACTTCGATATCCATATACGGGTACAACGGCAATTGCATCAAGGTGTCGTGCAATGCCTGATTATCCGCCACATCGAAAATGCTGAAGTTGGCGTACAACCCGGCGATGCGCCACAGGTGGCGCCAGACACCCTCGCGTTGCAGGCGCTGGGCCAGTTCCTTTTCGTCGGCCTTGAGCCGGGCAGCCTGCTCGGCGGGCATGTCGGCCGGCAGTCTGACAGTCATGCGTACGTGAAAAAGCATCGTGCAGTTCCTTATCGATCAGGGGTCAGCGGCGGGCAAAGCGCGCCAGGCGTTGTTCGTCCAGCTCCAGGCCCAGGCCTGGCGCGGTCGGAATCAGCAGCTGAAAATCACGGTACAGCGGCGGCTCGACCAGGATGTCTTCGGTCAGCAGCAACGGGCCGAACAGTTCGGTGTGCCATTCCAGTTTGTCGAGGGTCGCGAAGGCATGAGCGGAGGCCAGGGTGCCAACGCTGCCTTCGAGCATGGTGCCACCGTACAGGCCGATACCGGCCGCCTCGGCAATCGCCGCCGTGCGCAACACCGCACGCGGGCCGCCGGTCTTGGCGATCTTTAACGCGAAAATCGGCGCCACGCCGGACTGCGCCAGGGCAAAGCTGTCCTGTACCGACTCGATGGCTTCGTCAGCCATCAGCGGGATCGGGCTGTGAGCATTGAGGCGCACCATGCCGGCGCGGTCAAACCGCGACAGTGGCTGTTCGATCAGCTCTACCCCGGCCTCGGCCAAGCGCCGGCTGGCATTGATCGCCACCGCTTCGCTCCAGGCCTGGTTGATATCAACCCGCACACTGGCGCGCTCACCCAGCGCTTTCTTGATCGCCCCCACGTGGGCGATATCGCGAGCGACATCGCCCGCGCCAATCTTCAATTTGAAATGCCGATGGCGACGCCGATCGAGCATCTGCTCGGCTTCGTCGATGTCGCGGCCGGTGTCGCCACTGGCCAGGGTCCAGGCCACCTCGACACCGTCACGAACCCGCCCGCCGAGCACCTCGGCCACCGGCAGCCCGAGGCGCTTGCCCTGAGCATCGAGCAGAGCCGTTTCCACAGCACTGCGCGCGAAGGTATTGCCCCGGATACCGCGATCAACCCGCTGCATGGCGGCATTGAGGTTGCGTGCATCCTGACCGATCAACAGCGGCGCGAACCAGGTGTCGAGGTTGACCTTGATGCTCTCGGGGCTTTCGCCGGCGTAGGCCAGGCCGCCAATGGTGGTGGCCTCACCGACCCCGACGATACCGTCGCTGCAACGAATGCGCAGAATCACCAGGGTCTGGCCATACATGGTATGCATCGCCAGCTTGTGCGGGCGGATGGTCGGCAGGTCGACGATCAGGGTTTCAAAGCTTTGGATGGTTATTGCATCGCTCATGAAGCTATCCGGCAGGTCAGGTGTGCTTGAGGCCAAGATTGACGCTCGACAGCCGGGCGGTCCAATATTGATTAAGTCTCGCTTCATACCCAGGAGGTATCGTGGAGCTGCGTCATTTGCGTTATTTCCGGGTCGTGGCCCAGACCCTCAACTTCACTCGTGCCGCCGAGCAGTTGAACATCGCCCAGCCGCCCTTGAGCCGGCAGATCCAGCAGCTGGAAGATGAACTGGGCGTAGAGCTGCTGGAGCGCAGTAGGCCGCTGCGGCTGACCGAGGCCGGGCGGTTTTTCTATGAGCACTCTTCACAACTGCTGGAGCAACTCAAGCGCATCAGCGACGATACCCGCCGGGTTGCCAGCGGCAGCAAACGCTGGCTGGGCATCGGCTTTGCGCCCTCGACCCTGTACGGGCAACTACCGGAACTGATCCGCCGGTTGCGCGGCTTTGGCGACGTGGAATTGGGCTTGTCCGAGTTGATCACGCTGCAGCAGGTCGAGGCGCTGAAAAGCGGGCGTATCGATATCGGTTTTGGCCGCATGCTGTTCGATGACCCGGCCATCACCCAGGAGGTGCTGCGCGAAGACCCGTTGGTGGCCGCCCTGCCCGCCGGCCACCCGCTGCTGGCCGGGCCGGTGAGCCTCGAACGCCTGGCCGCCGAGCCATTTGTGCTTTACCCCGGCAACCCGCGGCCCAGCTATGCTGACCATGTGCTGGGTATCTTCAACCGCCAGGGCCTGAAGATTCATGTGGCACAAATGGCCAACGAACTGCAGACCGCCATCGGCCTGGTGGCGGCCGGTATCGGCATCACCCTGGTGCCCGCCTCGGTACAACGTCTGCACCGTGACGACATCGGCTACAGCGAACTGCTCGACCGCCACGCCACCTCACCGATCGTGATCAGCTATCGCAGCGGCGACGGGTCAGAGTTGCTGAGGCAGTGCCTGCGGGAGGTCAAGGCAATGTAAGGCGTGCCAGAGGGCCGTCATAGACGATTGGAACCACTGCCACGAATATGCGCCATCGCATCTTCACGGGCGATGTAGTACCAAGTCTTGCCCTCACGGCTCTTGCCCAGCAACTTCAGTTGATAGAGCTTTTCCAGATCGGTCCTGGCCGTATTTTCTGAAATGTCGAAGTCATTTTTGACCTCTTTGGCAGTAAACAACCGACCCGGATTGCGCAGCAGCTTTTTGAGCAAGTGAATCTGTCTGAAATTCAGGGTCTTGTTGAAACCGGACTCGGTCAGCAGCTCAATGATGGCTACAAAGTCATTGCGCTTGCGTTCGATGTACTTCAGAAAATCATTGATGGCCCGCTGGATGATGCTCAGTTGGTGGCAAATGAAATAGGTCAGATCCAGGTCGTCCGTTTCAGTGAACAGATATGACTCGCCGTATTTCATCGGCGCATCTTTGAGCAATGCACTGATCGACACGTACTCGAAGCTCCAGTACCCGCACTTGAGCATGTACCAGTAGAACAGGCAGCGCGCCGTACGGCCGTTGCCATCGTTGAACGGGTGCTCAAAGCCGATCATGAAATGCAAAATGATCGCCTTGACCGCAGGATGAATGAACATCCGCCCTTCCAGCCCGTCATGATTCTGATTGGCAAACCCGCACAGCGCCTCAAGGCGTTGCGGCAGGCTGGCAGCTGCAGGCGGCTGGTGCGCGATTTCGCTGTCGCGACCAACCACAAAAATATCGTCGTTCTGGCGAATTTCACCGGGGCAACTGTGATCCACATCGATGCCTTGGGTAACCTCTGCATGGAACTGCCGGATCAGTTCCAACGACAGTGGCTCATCCTTGCTGCGCCTGGCCAGCTTCATCTGCAGAAAGTTATTGACGATCATTCGCTCGTCGTCGTTAACCGGTGGCCGTTCTTTCTCCAGCATCTGCTTGGCGACTTTCCGGGTAGTGACTGCGCCTTCAAGCTGCGCACTGGAGATGGCCTCTTCCATCATCAGCGACTCAACCAGGTATGAATTGCTCTCACCGGCCGTAGACGCGCTGCTTACACTGCTGCCAAGCCGGGCATTGAGCTGGTCGATCTGGTGAATGACGGTTTGGGCGCTGTCCGGCAGGCAGTAATTGAACGGTTTGCCGGATTCGGAGCAAAGCCCCACTGATTTCAGGATGGCTGCGCGCGACAACTTGACTGCCGCCCACGCGGCGTCAGCGTCGATGCCGGCGGGCACTCGATGCTTGAAGTCATGCCAGTGCAGGTAACGGCCCTTCTGATCGACCGCCCGAAACTGCGGCATCAGCTTGACCACCGCCTCGGCACTCTGTGCCAGTGTCTCAAGATGAGACTTCGGTTTTTTGATGGATGCCATCTTCAACTAAATTTCTTGAAAATTGAGTTGAAGTTATAGAGCAGCCCTGTAATCGGCGTCAACCGGACAATAGTGCCGCGCAGAACACCTGCGGCTGTCAGTTGAACATCAATTTTCGCTTTTGCTCCGCAGCTGATGCTCTGAACGCGGTTTGGGACCTTCAAAAAAATACCCCGAACCAGTCGGGGTATTTTTATCGTGCAAGGTTCAAGCTGAAATCACAGCGTCCATTTCAGCGAGAACATCAGGTTGCGCGGGTCGCCATAGGTGCCGCTGCCCGAACCGGTAGGGATGCCCTGCCAGTATTTCTCGTCGGTGATGTTGTTCAGGTTGACCCGGCCATCCCAGTGCTCGTTGAAGCGGTAGCCGGCCATCAGGCCCAGTACCGCGTAGGCGTCCTGAGTGGCGTAGCCGCTGCCGACCACGTTGAAGGTTTCGCTCTGGGCGAACACATCAGCACCCACGCGCCACTTGCTCAGGTTGCCCGGCAGGTTGTACGAGGTGGCCACCTTGAACAGGTGCTTGGGCTGGTTCGGCGCGAACAGCCGGCCTTCGTTACGCTGGTTGGCGTCCTTGATGTACTGGCTCAGGACATAGGTGTATGACGCCGAGAACTGCCAATCGGCGGTCAGCGCACCGGTCAGTTCAGCGTCGATACCACGGCTGCGCACTTCACCGGCTGCTTCATAGCAGGTGCGGTTCTGTGCACGACAGGCATCAGGCTGCGAGGTCAGCGCGTAGGCGCGGTTTTCCTGAGTCATGTCGAACAGCGCCACGGACGCGTTCAGGCCACCGTTGAAGTACTCGCCCTTGAGGCCGATTTCATAGCTTTCGCCGGTCATCGGATCCAGCACGGTACCCGATACATTCTGCTCGCTCTGCGGCTTGAAGATCTGCGTGTAGCTGGCGTACACCGAGTAGGTGTCGTTGAGGTCGTAGATCACCCCGGCGTACGGAGTGACTTCCTGGGTGACCTTGTAGCTGTCGCCACTGACCCGGTCCTCGTAGTCGTACCAGCTCAGGCGGCTGCCGATGATCACGTGCAGCGGGTCGATCGGGTTCAGCCGCGCGGCGGCGTAAACGCTCTTCTCGATGCTGGTGTTGCGCCCGGCATAGGGGTTGCGGTCGCTGGACGACGGCTTGGCGATCACGCTGTGGTTGAAGTTGTAAGGATCGATGGGCGTGGCCTGCCCCCACCAGCCGCCGGACTGGTCGAACTTTTCTTCACGACGGCTGGCACCGAACACCAGCTCGTGCTCACGACCGGCCAACTGGAACGGCCCGGACAGCGTGGCGTCAAGGTTGGTCTGGTCATCGGTGTTGAAATACTGCCCCGAGTATTGCTCCAGGGTCGGGCCGTTGTAGCTCAGGTAGCTGGAGAACGTATCGGCCTCGGCCCAGATCTTCTGCGCCGCCAGCTTGCCGGTCCAGCCGTTGTTGAAGCGGTGGGTAATGTCGGAGAACAGCGTGTAGTTGTCCTTGTCCCAGTACGACCAGTCGTTGCTCAGGAAGGTCGAACGTGACAGGTGCAGGTCTTCACCGTTCGGGCCGCTGGGCAGGCTGCCCCAGTCGGAGGTGTTGTCATCGCGCTGCTTGGAGGCGCCGATGGTCCAGGTGGTGGCGTCGCTCAGATCGGCTTCGATGATGCCGTAGAAGGTCTGGCGCTGGCTTTCACGCACATCCTGGAAGCTTTTCTTGTCCTCGTAAGCGGTCACTACCCGCCCACGCAGGGTGCCGGATTCGTTGAGCTTATTAGAGGCATCGACCTCAAGACGGTAACGGTCCCAGCTACCGGCGCTGGTGGTCACGCTGACCTGCGGGGTGTCGGTCGGGCGCTTGCGCACCAGGTTCAGGGTCGCTGACGGACTGCCGGCGCCGGTCATCAGGCCGGTGGCGCCACGCACCACTTCAATGCGGTCGTACATCGCCAGGTCAGCCGCCGAGATGGTGTCCTGAGTGAAGCTGCCCACGGTGGTCGGCAGGCCGTCGTACATCAGGTTGTCGATCTTGAAGCCGCGCGACAGGTATTCCAGACGGTCCGAGCCGTACTTGCGAAAGGTAATGCCAGGCGCGTACTTGACCAGATCATTGAGGTCGTTCATGCCCTGGTCTTCCATGCGCTGACGGGTAATGACGCTGACCGACTGCGGGGTTTCACGGATCGACAGCGGCAGCTTGGTCGCCGTGCTCATGGAACCTGTGGTGTAAGAGCGGGTGCCTTCCGTGGTGGCCGCATCAGTGGTGCCTTGTTCGGCATTGATATTCACGTTGTCCAGAGTCACCGTGCCGTCGGCTGCAGGAGCCGCCAGTACCGAAGCGGACAGGCTCAGCGTCATGACACCGGCCAGTGTGGGGAAGGCAAGACGAAACATCGAAGGATTCCTGGGCTGGAGAGGAAAATCATTGCGCGCACTTCTGAGGTCAGGCAGCCGAAGCTGCCGACACAATCAGAAACGGCAGGTCGCGAAAATTAACACAAATTAACAAAGCTAATAATAATGATTTGTAATTACAAGCGTACATTTCCGACGCAATGACACCTTTCAGGGCCCTGATTCAGAGCCTTTCCTAACGGTCTGCCCCGTATTTACAGGGCAACAGGCCATCATCTACCGTCCACCCCCGGTATCAACTTGAAATATTTTTACAGGATGTCGTGCGACATCACACCACAGCTTCTCTTGGCAGGCGGGTTAATGCCTGCCACCCGAGCGCCTGCAAACGGGTCACCAGCTCGTTGCGCGCCTGCCCGCCACCGGCACGAATGTACTCCAGCTCCGCCGCGGTGATCAGCACCACCGGTACCAGAGTCACCGGTGACAGCGGCATGTCGTCCAGACGGGTCGGGAAGTCCGGATCGACGCCGCCGAGCAGCACGCCAATGCAGTCATCCTCAGTCACGAAGTGGCCGGGCAACTGCTCGCCGATGGCACGCGACTGGCTGACGCCAGGCAGCTCCAGCGACAACGCACCGTACTGTTCAAGTTGGGCGCTGATGCCGCCAGCGTCAGCCACGGTGCCTGCAACATGCTCAAGCAGTTCAAACGCCCAACTGCCCTTGAGCGGATCGACCTCACCCGCACGGCCTCTGAATGGCGCCGCAAGGTCAGCGGTTTCGATAAACAGCTCCATTTCAAAGCCATTGCCGCCGCCCTCGACGTCATCGAACGGGTCAGACAGACCATCGCTGGCCAGCAACACAGATTCGCCACGGCGCACCACACGGTAGGCCTGGCGGGTCGAGGGCCAGGCCGGGCCACCGGTCAGCCCCGGGCTGATCAGGTAGGCAATCACGTCAGGCTCCAGATTGCCGACTGCCTGCCAGTGCCGGTCAAGGTGCCTGTGGCCGGCCTGGCGAATGGCTTCGCGCGGCTCTTGCAGCGTGGCCTTTGCAGCAGGCTCAGGGACAGCGGGCTGTCTGGGGGATTTTTTCAGGGCGTCACGCAGGCGATCGAACAACTTCATGAGCGGTCCTTGCAAGTCTGGGGTAAAGGGGCACCGCCGAATCAGACGCCCTGCCTGGCACTTTGTTCATCCAGACAATGATCAGGCCCCTTTACCACACAGCAAGAAAAATCAAACATTTGCATAATGTTAACAAACAACATTCTATTTATTTAACATTAGCTTATTCCTAAAAAGAATTTTCCACGCTTTTTTTATAAATATACGATTCAACCCATAGCCACTTAATGACCTAACCGGGCGGCCCCCGGACAGTTGCACGACCCGAGCGACCTCACCACCACCGCATCGCTCCAGACCATCGACACGCATCGCGCCGCTAAATGGCAATGCGCAATAGCCAACAGGGTACGCCGTCGCCAACCGGCCAAGCCCCCGCTGTCATCTGGAACTGCATACATGACTCCATCGTTTTCACGCCACGCCCGCCACGTCTTGCGTACCGCCCCGGCCCGCGCCGGCCTGGCTCTCTCGAGCCTGACCCTGGCCTGCCTGCTGGCCCCACAGACCCAGGCCGCAAACAGCGAAGACGCACGCCTCGATACCGTGACCGTGATTTCCACCGGCGTACGCGGCGCGCAGCGCACCGTGGCCGACAGCCCGACACCGATCGACATCATCAACAGTGAGCAACTGCTCAAGACCGGCCGTGCCGAGCTGTCGGAGGCGATTTCCAAACTGCTGCCGTCGTTCAACTTCGGCGCCAACACCTCGGGCTTTCAGTCCACCACCCGGCCGCTGACCAATCGCGGCCTCGGCCCGGCCTACACCCTGGTGCTGGTCAACGGCAAACGCCGACATAACGGCGCCATGCCCTCGGGCGGCAATATCGACACCAGCGGCGCCAATGCGGTGGATATCGACCTGATCCCGATCAGCGCCGTCGAGCGCATCGAGGTGCTTAAAGACAGCGCCGCTGCGCAATACGGCTCTGACGCGGTGGCCGGGGTGATCAACGTGATCCTCAAGTCGGGCGCCAGCGGCGGGCATCTGGAAGCCAGCTACGGCCAGTTGGGCAGCGGTCAGGGCGAAAACATCAAGTTCGCTGGCAATAAAGGCTTCGCCTTGGGTGATGGCGGCTTTGTGCAAATCTCCGCCGATGCACGCAAACGCGATCAGGCATTTCTGTATGACAAGGCCGATGCCAACTACCGTGGCTATGCACCGGGTGACGCACGGCAAGACAGCTGGGACCACCGTGCGCTGAAAAACGGCGACCCGGACCTGGAAGCCTTCAACCTCGGTTACAACGCCGAACTGCCACTGAGCGATAGCACCAAGCTGTATTCCTACGCCACTTACGGTGAGCGCGACGCGATCATCTACAACAACAAGCGCCTGGCCTACAGCACCGCCTCGATCCCTGAGCTGTTCCCCGACGGTTACGATCCGCTGAACAACATCAAAGACACCGACTATCAATTGCTGATCGGCGGCAAGGGCGAGCTGGGCGCCTGGAACTGGGACCTGTCGAGCACCTATGGGCGCAACAAGAACGAGCACTCCAGCGACCTGACCATCAACCCGACCTATGGCCCGGCCTCGCGGACGTCGTTCGGTAACCTGGCAACCTTGCAGTTCGACCAGTGGGTCAACAACCTGGACGTCACCCGCCATTTTGAAAGTCTGCCGCTGCTGCCCTTCCCGGTGCAGGTCTCGGCCGGTCTTGAGCATCGCTGGGAACGCTTCCAGACCTTCGCCGGCAGCGCCGACGCTTACTCGGTGGGCAACTACCGCTACCCGCAAACCCTGGCCAACGGCGCGCGCAACCCGCTGTATGACCTGAGCGTGGCGAGCGGCCTGAACGGCGGGCCGAGTCGGGGTGCGCAGGCGGCGCTGGTGATCCGCCCGGAAGACGAAGCCGACCTGGACCGCAACAACTTTGCCGGCTATCTGGACTTCGGCCTCAACCCCAGCGAGCGCTGGTACATCGGCGTGGCCGGGCGGGTCGAGCACTACGACGATATCAAGAAGAACACCTTCGCCCTCAAGCTCAACTCGCGCTATGAACTGACCGACACCCTGGCGGTGCGCGGCACCGTGGGCACCGGTTTCCGCGCCCCGTCACTGACCCAGTTGGGCTACTCGGTGGCCGACAACCGCACCGGGGTCAACGCCGATGGCGTGGTGGTGCCGGCGCTGCGTTACACCGCCACACCGGGCAGCGCCCTGGCCAAGGCATTCGGCGCCAGTGAGCTGGACCCGGAAAAGTCACGCAACATCGGCCTGGGCCTGACCTGGCAACCGGCGCGGCGCACCAGCGTGACCCTGGACGCCTATGTGGTGGACATCGACGACCGTATCGTGCTGTCGCAGGACATCTATGACCGCGGCAACGGCCTGATCAACAACACTCTGCGCTCGCTGGGTGTGGCCGAAGGGTCGTGGGTGACCTACTACACCAATGCCTTCGACACCCGCACCCGCGGCCTGGACCTGGTGCTCGACCACCTGACCCCGCTGGGCGGCTTTGGCGATGTGCGTTGGAGCGCGGCGTTCAACTGGAACAAGACCACCGTAGAAGGCCGCCGCGATTCGCCGGCAGACCTGACCGCCTCGGGCATTTCGGTGGTTGGCCATGCCGCCGAGGGCAATCTGGTGGCCGCCTCACCGAAAACCAAATGGGTGTTGGGCGCCAACTGGAGCATCGACAAATGGGTGGTCAGCCTGCAGACGACCCGCTACGGCAAGGTCGAGACCTGGGCCCAGAACGCCAGCGCCGACCGCAGCTTCGAAGCCAAGTGGATCACCGACCTGGATATCGCCTACTCGGTCACCGACAACCTCACCGCGAGCATCGGCGGCACCAACATCTTCAACGAATACCCCGACCGCAACGGCGTGGTCGCCCTGCCCTCCAACGGCGGCCAGGGCATCTATGGCAACCCGCCGTTCAGCCCCAATGGCGGGTTCTGGTACACCAAACTGGCTTATGACTTCTGATCTATCCATGTGATTCGCGGCTGAAGCCGCTCCTACGGCGGTAAACCGTAGGAGCGGCTTCAGCCGCGAAGCAGACCGCCTTAGCAGACAGTATTGATACAAGGACACCACCATGACCCAAGCTGTTTTCCCCGGCCGCCTGCTGGCCTCTGTCGCACTGACTCTGGCGCTGACCGGGTGCTCGCCATCCGGCGACCAAGCCGCCAGCAAGACCCTGAACATCGCCTTCTGGGGTGACAACACCACCCTGGTCAGCGTCGACCCCTTCCAGGTCTATTGGCTGGAGCACCGGGTACTGCTGCGCAACGTCGCTGAATCGCTCACTGACCAGGACCCGGACACCGGCAAGATCATCCCCTGGCTGGCGAAAAGCTGGGAGGTCAGCGACGACGCTCTGACCTACACCTTCAAGCTGCGTGACGACGTGACCTTCAGTAACGGCGAGCGCTTCGATGCCCATGCCGTGAAGACTGCTTTCGACAGCAACAAGGCGTTCGCCACCGAGTTGCCGGCGACCTTCGGCGCCACCTACCTGGCCGGTTATGACCATGCTGAAGTGGTTGATGACTTTACCCTCAAGCTGGTGCTGTCCAAGCCCAACGCCGGCTTCCTGCAAGCCACCTCCACCACCAACCTGGCGATCCTCGCCCCGGCCTCGTACAAGCTGACCGCCAAGGAGCGCTCGCTGGGCAAGATCATCGGCACCGGCCCGTTCACCCTGGAACACTACACCCCGGAAAGCGGCGCAAAGCTGGTCAAGCGCAAGGGCTACCACTGGGCCTCGGCCAACGTGAAAAATCAGGGTGAAGCACACCTCGACACCGTCGAGATCAGCTACATCCCGGAAGAAAGCGTACGCAACGGGCTGTTTTTACAAGGCAAGGCCGACATCCTCTGGCCGCGCAACCCGTTCTCGGAAGTCGACCTGAAGCTGTTCCAGTCCAAGGGCGCGACCATCCAGAGCCGTTCACTGCCCGGCCCGGCACTCAACCTGTTCCCCAACACCCGTGGCGAGCGCCTGCTCAGCGACAAGCAAGTGCGCCTGGCCCTGCAAAAAGCCATCGACCGCAAGACCTACGCCAGCGCCGTATACAACGCCGAGTTCCCGGTGGTAACCGGGATCTTCGACGTCACCACCCCGTACTTCAAGAGCCAGGCCGCCAAGCTGGCCTACGACCCGGCCGGCGCCGAGCAGTTGCTCGACAGCGCCGGCTGGGCCAAAGGCACCGACGGTTATCGCTACAAGGACGGCAAACGCCTGAGCCTGAGCTACAACATCAGCCCGGCAGAAACCGCCGGCGACGTGCTGATTCAAGACCAACTGCGCAAAGTCGGCGTGGACCTGAAACTCAGTGTCGTGACCCGCGCCGAGTGGGTTGCCAACAACGCCTCGGGCAACTACGACCTGAGCATCAACTACATGACCCGCGCCGACCCGATCATCCTGCAGACGATTCTTGACCCCCGCGCCGCCAACAGTGCGGCACTGGCCACCAACATCTACGAGCCGCAAACCCTGGAAAAAGCCAAGGCCCTGTTCGACGCCGGCATCACTGCCACCCAGAGCGAGCAACGCGCCGCCGCGTATGGCGAACTGCAAGACCTGCTGGTCGACGAAGGCTCGGCATTCCCGGTGTACGAGCGGGTCTGGCAGGCCGCCACCGCCGCCAAAGTGAAGAATTTCCGCTGGACCGCTGAGGGCTTCGCCCTGCTCAGCGACATCGAACTGGCAGGCAACCAAGAGGCGAAAAAATGAACCGCTACCTGATCGGCCGCGTGGGCCAGGCCCTGCTGGTGTTGTGGGGGGCTTACACCATCACCTACTTCATCCTCTACATGCTGCCCGGCGACACCTTGTCGATCATGCTCAGCGCCTCGGGCCTGGAGGCCGATGCGCTGAGCCCCGAAGACCTTGCCAAAGCCCGGGCCTATTACGGCCTGGACAAAGGCATCTTCGAGCAATATTTCGACCTGCTGTGGCGGGCCATTCAAGGTGACTTCGGCCAGTCACTGTCGCTGAACCGCCCGGTCAACGAACTGCTCGCCGAGCGCCTGCCGCAAACCCTCGCCCTCGCGGGCCTGGCCATCGTGCTGTCGCTGATCGGCGGCATCGGCCTGGCTTACCTGGCGTCCTATATTCGCTGGCAACCGCTGAAAGTCGCCCTGGCACGCCTGCCGTCGCTGGGCTTTTCGGTGCCGGTGTT
Organism: Pseudomonas sp. 21LCFQ010; assembly: GCF_024129905.1. NCBI lineage: Bacteria > Pseudomonadati > Pseudomonadota > Gammaproteobacteria > Pseudomonadales > Pseudomonadaceae > Pseudomonas > Pseudomonas sp. 21LCFQ010. The sequence continues at coordinate 63,733 of NZ_JAMYDZ010000018.1, forward strand.
CTGGATGGGCCTGCTGCTGATCCAGGTCTTTGCGTTCAGCCTGGGCTGGTTTCCGGCCACTGGCAGCAAGGGCTTTGAAAGCCTGATCCTGCCGGCCGTCACCCTGGCGATTCCCAGTGCAGCGGTGTACGCCCAGGTGCTGCAACGCGGCTTTCAAGGCGTGTGGCAGGAACCCTACATCGCCACCGCCTACGCCAAAGGCTTGAGCCGTGGCCAGGTGCAACTGCGCCACGGCTTCAAGAACGCCGCGCTGCCGATCCTCACCCTGATCGGCCTGCAGGTCGGCAACACCGTGTCTGGCGCGGTACTGGTCGAAACCATCTTTACCCGCAACGGCGTTGGCCGCCTGGCCCAGGAAGCGGTGCTACGCCAGGACATCCCGGTGGTACTGGGGATCGTCGCCGCCTCGGCAGCGGCTTTTGTGCTGATCAACCTGCTGGTCGACCTGCTCTACCCCTACCTTGACCCGCGCATCACTCACCAACCGAAGGTGTCCTGACCATGAGCACCGATAGCCGCCTGTTACGCGATAACTCGATCACCACTGCCGCGCCGCTCTGGCGCCGCCGCAGCCGCCTGCAACGCCTGGGCACGGCGCTGTTGCCGTTGCTGCGCAAACCCGGCTTCAGCCTGGCGCTGCTGATCGTCGGCTTCGCCCTGCTTGCCGCGCTGGCGCCGCACCTGCTGACCAGCTTCGACCCCTACGCCACCGCCCCCAGCGTCAAGCTCACCGCGCCAAACCTGACCCACTGGTTCGGCACCGACGAGCTGGGCCGCGACCTGTATACCCGGCTGGTGTATGGCTCCAGCCTGTCGATCCAGGCTGCACTGCTGGCGGTGGGCATTGCCCTGGTCGGCGGCCTGGGGCTGGGCGTGCTGGCGGGTTTTGCCGGCGGCCGGATCGACGCGCTGATCATGCGCTTTGTCGATGTGCTGCTGGCCCTGCCCGGCCTGCTGCTGGCGCTGGCCATCGTCACCGCGATCGGCTTTGGCACCGTACCGGTGGCGATTGCCGTGGGGGTCGGGATCATCCCAGGCTTCGCCCGCACCACACGGGCCGAAGTCCTAAGGGTCAAGACCCTGCCTTACGTTGAAGCCGCACGCCTGGGCGGCGCCAGTTGGGGACGGACCCTGGTGCGGCACATCCTGCCCAACGCCTGGGGCCCGGTGGCAGTGCTCGCCACGCTGGACTTCGGTGCGGCCATTCTCGCCACTGCTGGCCTGAGCTTTCTCGGCTTTGGCGCCGCGCCACCGGCTGCCGAGTGGGGCACGCTGATCGCCAACGGCCGACACTTTCTGATCACCGCCCCGTGGGTCTCGCTGCTGCCCGGCCTGTTCGTGGTGGCCGTGGTGTTCAGCCTCAACCATATCGCCCGCACCTTCGAGGAGAACCCGCGATGAGCACGCCAACGCCTTTGATCGACGTCCAGCAACTGGCTGTGACCTACGCCTCTGCCGGGCAACTCACCCATGCGGTGCGCAACGTTTCGTTCAGCGTCAGCCAGGGCGAAACCGTGGCCATCGTCGGCGAGTCGGGCTCTGGCAAATCAACAATGGCCAACGCGATTCTCGGCCTGCTGCCAGACAACGCGAAAATCACCGGCGGCCAACTGCGGGTCGATGGCACCGACCTGGCCCACGCCAGCGAACGCCAGAAACGTCAGTTGCGTGGCCGGGTGATCGGCCTGGTGCCGCAAGACCCGATGGTCAGCCTCAACCCGACCCTGCGCATCGGCCAGCAGATCGGCGAAGCGCTGATCCTCGCCCATGGTCGCCGCTACCCGAGCGTCGATGCCGACATCATCGAACTGCTGCAACAGGTCGGCCTCGACAACCCGCAACTGCGCGCCCGCCAGTACCCCCATGAGCTGTCCGGCGGCATGCGTCAGCGCGTGTTGATCGCCATCGCCCTGGCCGGCAACCCGCGGCTGATCATTGCCGATGAGCCGACCAGCGCGCTGGACGTGACCGTGCAGCGCAAAATCCTCGACCACCTGCAACAACTGGTCAGCGAACGCGGCATCTCGTTGCTGATCATCACCCACGACCTGGGCGTGGCCAGCGACCGCGCCGACCGCCTGCTGGTGATGAAACAGGGCGAACTGGTCGAACAGGGCGCGCCGCAAACCATCCTCGCCCAGCCACAACACGACTACACCCGCGCCCTGCTCGCAGCAGCCCCTGCGTTCAGCCAGCGTCGCCCGCTGTCGCAGCGGCCTGTTGCGCCTGACGACAAAGCGCCAATCCTTAGCCTGCGCAATGTCGGCAAAGTCTTCGACCTGCCGAAAATCAAAGGCCAGGACTCGCAGTTCACTGCCCTGCAAGGCTTGACCCTTAATGTCTACCCCGGCCAGACCCTGGCCATCGTTGGCGAATCCGGCTCGGGCAAAAGCACCGCGCTGCGGATCGCTCTGGGCCTGGAAAAGCCCAGCAGCGGCCGGGTGCTGTTCGAGCAACAAGACGTCACCGACCTGAACTGGCGCGACTTCCGCCCGCTGCGCAAGCGCATGCAACTGGTCCAGCAAAACCCCTTCGCCGCCCTCGACCCCCGCTTCACCATCTTCGACAGCATCGTCGAACCGCTGGTGTCGTTCGGCCTGCTAAAAGGCGCGGCACTGGAGCAGGCGGCACGCGAACTGATCAGCCGCGTGCACTTGCCGGTCAGCTACCTCGACCGCTTGCCTCGTGAGTTGTCAGGCGGGCAACGCCAACGGGTGGCCATCGCCCGCGCGCTGGCCTTACAGCCGGACCTGTTGCTGCTGGACGAGCCGGTCAGTGCGCTGGATGTATCAGTGCAGGCGCAGATCCTCGACCTGCTCGAAGAGCTGCAACGCGAACTGGGCATCGCCTACGTGCTGGTGTCCCACGACCTGGCGGTGGTCGCCAATGTCGCGCACCAGGTGCTGGTGCTCAAGCAAGGGCAAGTGGTCGAATATGGCAGCGTGGACACGGTGTTTGGCGAGCCGCAGGCGCAGTACACGCGGGAATTGATTGGCGCGATACCGGGGCGCAAGGCCGAGCGGGCGGCGGCTTGAATGGCCGGCTGACCGGGGCGCCGGCCGGCCACTCCTACTGAACATCGGTCAACCACATAATTGGCGCGCGGCGCGGAACCGGTGGGTTGGCTTGCCGACGAATAGGCCAGTACATTCTCAGCAGATCCTGTGATCCATATTGGCCTCTTCACTAGCAGATCCCTCCCACCGGGTGCACGGTAATTATCCGAGCATTGCTGTTCCTAGCCCGGCTGCGCCGCCAGGCTGTTACTGACGCCCCGGCCCAACACCAGCACCGTCACAAATCCGCAGCCCACCAGCGCCGTGGCCAGGCTCAACAGCACCGAGGTGCCCAACTGGTCGACGATCTGCCCGCCGAAGAACGAACCCAAGGCAATGATCACCTGGAACATCGCCACGAACAGTGGCATGCCGCGCTCGACATCCTTGGGTGCGACGATAAACATCCAGATGCTGGAACAGGCCGGGAAGGCACCGAACGCGAAGCCCCACAAGGCGATGAGCATCACTGCGCCGGTCATGCCGGTGGCAAAGTACGGGAACAACGCGGTGCTGATGCCGATCATCAACGCGACCAGCATCAGGGTATGGCGCACACTGCGGTTGGCGGCAAAGCCTGCAAAGATGTTGCCTGCGACCCCGGCGATGCCATAGAGCAGCAGCAATGAGCCAATGGTCGGCCCGTCGAAGCCGGAGCTTTGTTTGAAGAAAGGCGCGACATAGGTGTACGCCGCAAAGTGCGCCAGGCCAATCAGCAATACCGCAATCAAGCCCACCCGTGCCTGCGGGTTGATAAACAGCGCCGGCAGGTCACTGACCCGGATCGCCTTGTCCGGCGCCAGCCGTGGCAGCAGGAAGATCTGCGCCAACAGCACCGGCACGCCCACCAGCGCGGTCACCAGAAAAGTCATGCGCCAGCCCATCAGGCCGCTCAGCCAGGTGCCGACGGGTACGCCCAACACCGTGGCGAGGGTCACACCGACCATGATGATCGAGGTCGCTTGCGCCACCCCGACCCCTTTAGGCGCCAGGCGACCACTGAGGGCAATGGCGGTCGCCCAGAAGCCGCCGATACTGATACCCAGCAGCACGCGGCCGAACAGCAGCAGGTTGAAGTCGGCGGCGTAGGCCACCACCGCGTTGGCGATGATCATCAGCAGCGTCAGGCTGATCAGCAAATAGCGCCGATCCAGCGCACCAATGCCCACCGACAGCAACGGCGCGGCCAGCGCGGCCATGATGCCGGGCAAGGTCACCATCAGCCCGGCGTGGCCGGCGCTGATACCGAGGTCGCTGGCGACATCGTTGAGCACGCCGACCGGGAGAAACTCGCTGGTCACCAGCGCAAAGGCGCCAACCGCGACCGAGAGAATCGCCAGCCACTGCTGGACGACGCTCTGTTGATTGTGTTCGGGAATGTTATGAGGGGCCTGACTGGCACTTGGCATGGGGCTGGGTTCCATGGGTAAGGTCGCCTGAAGCAGGCGTAGAAAGCGGAGGGAAATGGCAGGCGATTATAGGAGTCGGCTGTGAAAGGCAGACAGGCGAGCGTTTCGATAGTAATCATCAGCGGGATCGATGAGACACCCTGAGTAGAGCGTCTGAAGCCTGGATACTCTACGAAACGCGAGTCGGGGTAAGCCTTTGATTGTCGCGCTGCAAACACAGGGCCCCGTAGGAGCGGCTTCAGCCGCGAAAACCGCGATTCTTGTGGTGACCCTGGTCTGAGCGGCATACCGACGAAGGCGGCGTAAAACCCACCTCTGATGTACTGATTTCACTGGCCCCTTCGCGAGCAAGCTCGCTCCCACAGGGCAGCAACAAGGCAGTGAAGCATACCTGAACCGCCTTAACTGATCGACATTACCCCGCAGGACTGCCTTTAGCCGGCAAGCTTTCGCGGCTGAAGCCGTTGGAGATCAGCGTCGAAACACCACCGAGCAGCCCAGCACAACCAGCCGGTTTGATCGCCTCGATCTTGTCGCCAGGCATCCACTTCCAGTCCAGGGACTCATCAAAAAGCACGACCGCACCAGTGAAGTCGGCGCTGTAAACAAAGTTATGCTCATGCAGGCGCTGGTCACCGATAACGATGTTCTGCTCAATGATGCCCAAAAAGCGATGGCCATGGGTGGACACGCCAAACTCCTCGGTTATCTCGCGGATTGCGCCGTCGAGCAGCGACTCGCCAACTTTCAACCGGCCACCGGGCAACGCCCAGCTGGCTTCGCTGTCGGCTTTTTTCTTTTGCACCAGCACATCGCCCTGCCCATTGCGCAGAAACACTGAACAGCGGGCCGAGAACCGGTATTCGTCCAGATGGAATGTCACATCGGGACGGTTTGACTGTGTCATGCACTTGCTCCCATTGATTCCAATCCTTCAAGAGCGGCACAGGCGCCGAATGAACCATTGAGCGCCTCGCATTCCATTCAGGAATCCAAACTATAAAACTAATGAATTTTTATTATTAAAAGATCTGGCGTAGCGTGTTGCAAGGAAAAGGAGCGCCACTGTGAACTCATCAAACCTCGACCCAGCAGCAAAATTTGACTCCTCGCGGGCTGACGAGTACGGCCGCCAAAGCCGAATCGCCTTGGCCGGCTATGACGCTTGCCAGGATCTGGCGGCCTGCATGTTGGCCGCAAGCCTGGGTAATGGAAAGACGGCGAAGGTACTGGTGGTCGGTGCCGGCGGAACGGCCCAGGAAATTATCGCCATGGGCAAGCTTGAACAGCGCTGGCATTTCACCGCTGTTGACCCTTGCGCGCCGATGCTTGAGACCGCGAAACAGCAACTGGAGGCAAACCAGTTGCTGGCAAGGACGGAGATAGTTCTTGGGCATGTTGAAGACCTGGTTGCGGCCGAGCCTTACGACGCGGCCACCCTGATCGGCGTGCTTCATCACGTGCCAGGCGACGACTGCAAACTGCAACTGCTGCGCTCGATCCATGCGCGCCTCAAGCCGGATGCACCGCTGATTGTCGCGGGCAATCGCTATGCCTACGCCTCCCAACCGTTGTTGCTGCAAGCCTGGGGGCAGCGTTGGCGGCAGCATGGGGCCAATGCCGATGAGGTAAAGGCCAAGCTCGGCAAGATTCTTCAAGGCGCTGACCCGCCACACTCGGATATGGCCGTGCAAAAGCTGCTGCACGACGCCGGATTCGGCGATGCTACCCAGTTTTTCAGCAGCCTGTTCTGGGCAGCCTGGCTGACCCGCAAGGCGAAATGATCAAGCGATAGGTGTAACCCGCAATCGGCGGCGCCGCTTCCGGTGATGACAGCTCGCTGATTCCCGGCCGCGGAGTGTGGCTGGCGGGAACGCTTTGAGCGATTTTGATCCAGCGCTGCTGGCGCCGATTGCCGACCAGGCCAATGCCGAGCGGTTCGTTGCCGGTCAGCGTTGAAAAGAGTTCGCCAGCGACCACGGCCCCTGCTGTGAATGGCAGGGGCCGCTTTTGATCGTCAAAACACTCATGCGACTAAGGCTGAACCAGCGTCGGTGAATACGCCTCCAGAAACTCATCCGCCGCAATCGGCCGCCCGAACAGATAACCCTGGAACACCTCGCAGCCCAGTGCTCTCAAGCATTCACTTTGCGGTCGGGTTTCGACCCCTTCAGCAATGGTCGATGCGCCAAGAATGCCCGCAATTTCGATGATTTTTCTCACCAATTCGCGCTTGCTTGGGTCCTTCTCAATGTCATGGACAAATAACTGATCAATCTTCAATTCATCCAGTGGCAGCGCTTGCAGCAACGACAGTGAAGAGAAGCCCGTGCCGAAATCGTCCAGCGACCAGCTAATGCCGTCGTCGCGCAGCGCGTTCATTTTTGCAGCGATCAACCCAAGGTCGCCGGTAAACACCGATTCGGTAATTTCCAGGCACAGCCGGTTGGCTGGGACACCGACCTTGTGCAAGACAGCCCTCACATCTGCAACGAACGATTTGGACGTCAGTTGCAAGGGGCTGACATTGACCGACAGCGTCCACTGATCGACACCCGGCAGCCTGGACCAGGCTTTCAAGTGCCAACAGGCCTGCTCCAGAACCATCAACCCCATTTCATGAATAAGGCCGGTTTCTTCTGCCAGGCGGATAAAGGTGGCGGGCGACTGGATGCCGTGGCCGGGCCGGTCCCAGCGCAACAGCACTTCCGCGCCGATCACGCGCCCATCGGATGACACCTGGGGTTGCAAGTAAGCACACAGCTCGCGCTGCGCAACCGCTCGGGCCAGCGCCGTGTATTGGTCGACCTTCGCGCCAAGGTCCTCACGAAAGATCGCCAGTACACCCACCGTCAGCACCATGGCTGTAAGGGTGTTCAGGTCATGGCCCAGTTGACGGATAGTGGCGGGTAACAGCTCAAGGTCCTGCCCCAGGCTCATCTCACTGAGCTCCAGAACGGCGAGCGCGCTGAAACAGATACCTGGAAAAAGCCAGCGCAGGTAAAAGCGCTCACTGCGAAACAGAAAGAACGTTGCAATGCCGATCGGCATGAAGAACAGATGCGTCGACCTGCCGACCGCAGTTGTTGGCGCATCGGCAAAGCTGGCGAACAGGGTCAGGACCAGCAGCACATGAACAACGATGCCTAGCGACACGTGCTCGGGCGTCTTCGCCAGATACAGACACGCCAACCCTAGCGCCATAAGAGCGAACAAGACCACGGCCAACACGCCCATGCCCTGGGTTGAGTAATAGCTCCCCCACGCCAGGCCATGCAGCACACACGCGCCACCACCAAAGCGCAAAAGCCGCTGGATACGCGGCCATTGAGCGGTATCTGGAAACTTTGGCTTCGCCAGCTCGCTATTTGACTTCAAGCGAATATCTTTCAAACCGGTTCCTTTTCAACTGTAATGCAATCGACGCAACACATCTTCAGCCAGGAATGGTAGTGGTAATTAGTGTACGGAAGTAGAGCAATGCAGCGGGTCGAACAGCTCGGCCTTGCTTTTTCTCCATGTTGGCGACACTTGCAGGCGTTTTGGACGGGTCTTCCGGGTGAGTAGCGATGAGCGTAGCAGCGGATATGGCCAAGGCTTTGATGAGCTGCTCTTCAAAGCAGATCAGGGGCGGCCCATAGTCAGGCCGAGAAATTGAAAAGAGCGGATGTGAGACAGCCTTTGCGCACTGTCTTTGGCACATTCGGGCGGCTAGCCCCTGCCGTGTGGTTCAGAGAGGGTGGGTAGCCTGGTGAGCGAATCGAGCGGGTGCAAGCTGTCGGGGTTCTGTCGAAAATTTTACTCAAGCAAAAAGAAGGCGTCTTGCAATCAAGCTGAAGGCTCGACTGAAGCCGCCCGGCAGATCACCATTTTTTATTGAGCCAGCCATTGACGTTCGGTACCAAGCCGCTAGCTATACTCAGTCAGCTTGAGCACGGGCTTGAAAACCAGTGGGGTGGATCAAATGAGCAATGATGCAGGAAAGCGAGGAAGAAAAGCCCTGGCAGCCTTGCTGAGTACGGCTGCAGCTCTGACTGGATGCAATTATGGACATCGACCCTATCAGCAGGGGCCATTGCAACCCGTACACGACTTATCATTAGTCGACGTTGAGATTGACGACTTTGGCAATTTCTGGGACCGCACAAAGGCAGAAGCCATCCTCACTGCAATCGATGACAGCGCAGCAAGCTCCAATGTCGTCGTGCTGCTGTTTGTTCATGGCTGGCACCATAACGCAGCCGAAGACGATACCAATCGCAGCGATTTTCACGTCACAGTCAAAGCAGTGAATAACAAGCTCAAGGAAACGATTTATCAGGATGCCAGAGAAACGTTAGACATCAGTGGTGATGTGAAGGTCGTGGGCGTCTACCTTTCCTGGCGAGGCAGGTCGCTTCCAGGTCTTCTGGACTACTTAACCTTCTGGGGACGTAAAGCTGCTGCGCAGCGAGTGGGAGAAGGTGCGGCGCGGGAGTTCATCTTTCGCCTCAACGAGATATACAAAAAACGTAACCACGGCGATCAGAAACATTTCATGGGTTTGGTCAGTATTGGTCACAGTTTTGGCGGGCAAGTGCTTTATAAATCCGTTGCAGCAACGCTGGAGAATAATTTCCTGCTGCATGAGGGCCAGCCGGCACAAATGCCAGTGGCCGCCGTGGGCGATGTCGCCGTGCTGATCAATCCAGCATTTGAAGCCGCGCAGTTCGATAGACTACAAGCCCTGCAATCGAGATACACCTACGGCCCGGCACAGACACCTGTACTTCTGGTGTTTTCCGGAGAGGGGGATCGGGCAAGGCAGAAGTTCTTCCCGCTAGGTCGGCGCGTTAGTGCCTTGCTCCGGCCGACATTCTCAAACGACGAAAAACAAGCCCAGTGGATAACGGCATTGGGAGAGTACGAACCACAACGAACCCATTCGCTGGAGCTGCGGCCGGGTACCGCGTCTTACGAGTTCTCGCAGAATTATTGTCAGCAGGCATTGGGTTTTGACCTGACCAACCCCGGTGTTCCGTTTGCCGGCGCAACGCTGACTGCGTTACCTGGCCGGAGCCAACCGTTCAGCCCTGTCGTGGTCGCTTACAGTAAAAATGAATTGATAGAAGCGCACAGCGGGATATTCAAAGAAGGCTTTCGCAGGTTCATGATCGACTACGTTGCGTTGCTTGAAGGAAAGCGGCTATGCCTCAAGGCTCAACTTTCAGCACCGTCAATTGCGGGAGCACGCAGCCCGACCTGAAACTCTGCATCCGCTCGGCCATAGTCGTAGCTCTTTTAGCGCTTGCCCTTTCGCCGTTGCCTTACCGGCGCAAACCCAATCCGATGGTCAAGTGGTTAAGGACATGGTTACCCGATCGGAAGCTGCCGCTGAAATCAGCGGCAGGTTGAGATCACTACCTTGCGGCTGAGATGCTGCCCCCGTCGCGCACCTGCATCAGTGCAAAACCCAGCAGGTTCAAGCCTTTCCATAGGTTTGGATTGTTCGCATCCGCGTTGTCCTGTGCAAGCCCTATACCCCAGATGTTATCAACCGGGCTGGCTTCGACAATAACGCGCGAACCCGTTTGCAGAAGATATTCCATTAACTGCGAATTCTGAGAAAACTTGGCCTGGTTTGCTCGAACGACGATGTCGTATCGGTGTTGCAGCCAAACCTCATTATCAAACCCGCGCACCTTACGGCCAAGTGCTTTGGCGGCATTGGGAGTAGGCGCGTTCAGCACCTGCTCGCGAATATCCTGATCGGCGAACAGGGCCGCTTTCTCGGCCATCATGAAGTGCTCGGCCGTCGGATAATATTGGTCTTCTACAGTAAACCCGGCCTCGAACCATTGGCTGAAGCACGAAGCCGTGACGGCAGTTTTGCTGCGCTGGTGCCCCCAGAAAAACAAAAAACTGAGGGGCTCTCCTGAGTTGAAACGGGCGCACAGTTCTTTCAGATGTTCAGAGTCGTTCAATGAGATAACCTCGCCAACTGAAGATCGAAGCTACACTTTTTTCGCCACCGCGTCGCGCTCACTTGTTTTGGACGGGAAACGAGCCTGAATCATAGGCATGACATTCGTTGGCTGGCTGGCGATATGCGCTCGATCTTCGAGGCCCTCTACAACGCCTGAAGCAGCCGCCGCGATCAAGACCGTCGACAATGAAATAGCTGACGCTCGTGACCTGAGCCCCCACTACCGCTCAAGTTGAGCCAAACTTAATGCAAGCTCGTCTTTGCGAAATGGCTTGGTCAGTCGCGGAAGGCCGGGATCGAGCCCCTCTCTTTCGGCATAACCCGAAACAAGCAGGATCGGCACTCCAGGCCTGATGTCGCGGATCAAACCGGCCAACACGGTGCCGCTAATACCGGGCATGAGGTGATCGGTTACGAGCAGATCCAGTGGCTGCCCAGTTGAAACCAATTCCATCGCTTCCTCGCCAGACGCGGCCTCAATTACGCGGTAGCCAAGCTCGGCCAGCATGTACGAAGTGCTTGCACGCACCACGTCTTCGTCATCTACCAACAGCGCGATCCCGCGTGTCGATCGTGGCTCCGAAGTTTCGATGATACGCATCGTTGTTGTCGGCACTGTCATGCTGCGTGGAAGCCACAACTCTACGTTCGTCCCAAGGCCTGGCGAGCTGCGCAGAGTCAGCGCACCGTTCAACTGTAATGCCAGTCCGTGCACCATTGAAAGCCCTAGGCCAGTCCCTTTGCCGACACCTTTGGTTGAAAAGAACGGTTCAACCGCCCGGGCGAGTGTTGCTGCATCCATGCCGATGCCGGTGTCCGCCACGGACAGACACAAGTACTCGCCTGTCGCCAGTCTGGAGCGATGCCCCGGCTCGACCCATTCGGTGCTGGCCGAGATACGCATCGTTCCGCCCTCCAACATTGCGTCGCGCGCATTGACGGAAAGATTGAGGAGTGCCATTTCCAGCTGGTTCAGATCTGCAATCGCTGCCGGGAGATTCTCCGGTGAATCCACGACGACTTTGATTTGAGGGCCAGTGGTACTGGACACAAGATCGCCCATATCGCGCACCAACTTCGCCACGTCGACTGGAACCGGTTGCAAGGGTTGACGGCGGGCGAATGCAAGCAACCTTTGCACTAGCGTCTTGGCGCGCTCGGCTGATTGCATCGCCCCAGCGATGAGCCGTTTCTCACGCTCGCCCCCTTCACCTCGTCGTTGGAGCAAGTCGAGCGTACCGACAATCGGCGTAAGCAGGTTGTTGAAGTCATGGGCGACACCGCCAGTAAGCTGCCCCATCGCCTCCATCTTCTGACTCTGCCGCAGCGCCTTCTGAGCTTCTTCGCGCTCGGCGATGGCCTGAGAGACCCGCCCTTCGAGGGTGGCATTGAGCTCGCGCAGTTCTTCCTCGGCAGCCTTGCGGTCGGTGATCTCGATAGCCGTGCCGGTCACGCGCAGACAGCGCCCGGCTGCATCGAACACGCCCCGACCTTTTGCCGCTACCCAGCGAACAATGCCGTCCTCCCGACCAACCGTACGGTAGTCAACGTCGTAAAGCGCGCGATGCTCAGGATCGATAGCGGCGGTAAAAGCTTTAATCGTCGTGTCACGATCCTCGGGGTGCAAGCCATCATAGAAGTCCTGCAGCGTGACGGGGACGTCAGCCGATATGCCGAACATCGCTTTGGTCTGCGAAGGCCAGACCAGCGTGTTCTGCACGAAATCCACGTCCCAGAACCCCACGTCGGCGTGGTCAACCGCGAGTCGCAGCCTGGCCTCACTGCGGCGAGTCTCGGCATCCGCACGAGCACGATGCACGACGAGTGCGACTGTCTGTGCGACGAAGTCGATGATTTCAGTGTCGCCGGGCGTTGGCTCACGCATCTCGGGGTGGTGCATGACGAAAGCACCGAGTAGTGCGCCCTGCGCGGAGCGGATCGGAATTGACCAGCAGACTTGCAGACCTTGTTTCATGGCCAACGCGCGAAGCTCGACCCAGAGCGGCCCACTCGATATTTCGGGAAGGTTAGTCAGTGGGTCGAACAACGCGTCGGCAGTGCAGGCGTTCGTGTGTGCTTTGAGGGTAATGTCTTTAACGCTTTCGTTATAAGCGCCAGGAAGGCTAGGCCCTGCCCAGTGTTCCAACTGCTGGCCAGCTTCATCCAGCAGCATGATGCTTCCCAGGAACCGGGCTGAAGACAGCGCTTCCATCTCGCGGACAATGGCATCCAGCGTGATGCTGAGTGCAGTGTCTTCGACAGCCAGTTCCAGAATGCGGGTTTGCGCAGCCCCGATGGCCATCGCGCGGTTACGCGCCTGGGTAAGCCGAGCATTCTCGATGGCAATTGTTGCAAGGCGCGCCAAACTCTCCAGCCGCATAACGGTGTCGCCACCATGGTCACCGACCGCCGACCAATATGCTCCGAGCGCCGCGACCGGAACAGGCCTGCCTATGGGCACCATGACCAGGCTGCGGACAAACGTCGGCGCATAAGCATCTTGCGGGATGCGCGGATCATCCCAGACGTCACGAATCGCAACAGTCTCACCGTGATGCATAACCCAACCCGAAATACAGTGGTCGGCCTGGAAGGTCTGACCTTGCCAAAGCGGGGAGTCCGCATCTTCCGCAACATAGGAACAACGCCCTGCGTCTTCAATAACAACCGCGATGCCCTCTGCCCCTACCGCCGCGCGTGCGGTGTCTCGCAGTACGGCTACAACTTCGTCCACTGACCGTGCCGTGCTCAGTCGCTCACTTGCATTGAGCAAGTGGGAGAGACGGCCCTCATTGTTTTGATCCACTGAAACGGTCGACAAGCAGATCTCCCAACGTAGGCCACAGAGACATTTCCGTGGGCGAATCCAAGATGCAGTTGATCCAAGAGGTGCTACAGGGCGAACCTCTGATCGGAGTCCAATTGAGTGTCTCAGAAATGTTACGGTTTGCCATGACTGTCTATCGGAACATCTCAACTTTATGCCATATGCCTGGAGATAAAGCCTCAAGCCTATTCACGGCCCCACGTCTGGATGACTGAAGTAGTGGATCTTCGCCGTGGCCGAATAAGAGCTACTTGGTGCACGAAAGCACCTATGAAAGTCAGGGCGATCCACTGATGGACAGATGCGCTAATGGCCACCATGGACAAGATAAACCGTAGATGGGGAATGGCCTCAGGCTACATAGGATTCCAGCGCGCCCAGCGGGATATGGAGCAACTGATCGTCGGCCAGTGCCTCAAGCAGGTAGTCCAGTGTGGCGCGGACGCGCGGGGCAATCAGCGCACGGTGGGGATACTGGATCGCCAGCTCGTAGCCACCTGGATGATGGTAGCGATGCAATAAAATCTTCAGGCGACCCTCTTGCAGGCTGCGCCATGCGAGGTGCACGGCTACTTGAGCGATGCCGATGCCATCGCACGCAGCCTGAACGATTGCTTCCGGTGCGGAGAGCGTGGCCACCGCCGAGTCCGTAGGGTCGAAGTTGACGACACTGTTGTCATCGGCGCGCAAAGACCAGGGCGAAACGCATCCACCCAGAAAGCGCCGTGCGATCAGCCGGTGTTCTCTGAGTTCCTCGGGCGATCGAGGCACTCCATGCCGAGCGAGATACTCAGGTGAAGCAGCGATGGCGACATTCAGGCGGCAGATTGGTCTTGACATCCTACCCGCCCTAAAGAGCGGGGATTCCTACAGCTAGACGGCGATGCCCCGCCGCGAGAATGTTCCGGGCCGCGTTTACATCACGGTCGTGGGCTGTACCGCAGCACACGCAGGTCCATTCTCTTATTCGCAAACCAGCTCTACCTTTCGGACTGCTGGTGGAAATGCTTCCACAGCACGAGCAGGTCTGGGCGGTATAGCGCTCGGCTACAACCTCAAAAACAACGCCTGCCCGTTGGCATTTCTGCTCCAGCATTGTCTTGAGTTGGCCCCATCCTGCATCAAGCGTGGATTTGGCCATTCGGGTCTTGACGAGTTTGGCGCTGGCTACATCGCCAACAAAAATGGCGGCGCAGCGCTCAACCAGGGAGGTTGAGAACTTGTGTTGCGCATCCTTGCGCCGGTTCCTGATCCTGGCATGGAGGGCGCGAACACGTGCCCTCTTGCCAGCACGCTGAGCGATGCCCAGCTTCTGCTCCAGGGTGCGATATTCACGCCCGACCAGCACCTGGCCCTCAGACGTTGTTGCCGCCGCTTTAAGGCCCAGGTCGATGCCAACTGCGGCAGTGCCGATGCACGGCTTGCTCTCAACCTGCACGCAGATATTGAGATACCAGCGCCCCCTGGAATCTTCACTGAAACTTCCGGCCCGCAGGGCGTACTGGCTTAAACCGTAGCTGTCCCACAGGCCAAACCTGAACCCGGCGAAATGAACCTGACCATTCTTGTATTGCAAGGCACGAGCCTTGAATGGAATCCAGCCCAGGCTGTACTTGGGGCTGCTCCTGCTGGACACCCGCCAATTGAGCCTGGAACGCTTGAACTGCTTACGGGCCTTGGCGTAGTCCTCGCAAACCTGCTGCACGGTTGGCGAGCCGATCTGCACGCCGTCGCATTTGCTTAATCCATTGGTCAGCTTTTGCAGGTCAAAACCGGAGAGCCACTGGTGGCGTTCCCGGATGGCGCGATGACTCGTTTCATTGCAGTAGTTCCACACCATATTGACCTCGCGCGCCATCGCAAGCAGCGTTTTCGCGTGCTTGTCTTTGATTCGGAGCTTGAGGGTCCTGGTGTGGTTCATGGCATGAATTATGGTTTGGTCTTTCAAACTATGGGTGGCGTTGTCGAATCGGGTGGCTTCACTCAAGGGGGTATCATCCAGACGGCTGCGTAAGCAGTTCGGGGATTTCCACCCCTGGCTCAAGCGAAGGGGTGTCCTCTGGTCGCCATCCTGTTTCGCCTCTAGCTGCGGCGGTGCGCCGATTGAAATCCTGCGCCAATACATCGAAGAACAGCAGACTCCCAACCAGGACGCCTGCGGTGTCCGCGCTCTCGACCTCGGGCTAAACCCCGAGGCTTCTCGCGCATATGGTGAAGCGGCACACCTAGAATCTTGCCCGGTTAATCCCTCAAATGCAGGAGCCCGAACCACTTCGAGCCCCTGCCGCACAATCGCAACCTCTAAACCTCAGCCACCCTCACCCACTCCAACCCCCTTCGGCAAATGCTCGATCATCTGCTCAAGCATCGCCTGGGCCTGCGCCACCAGATGCACCGCAGCCATCGCCAGGTTGCGCTGTTGCCCATGCAGGCTGTCGCCACATTCATAGGCCGTTGCATAGGCGCAGGACAGCACGTCCCAGGCACTGTTGAGCTGGTCTTCGAAGGAGATCAGGGTCGGGCCAGAGTCAGGCCGGGTGGTTGATGAAGGTGGGTCGGGTACAAGCTTCATAGTCATGGTGTATCTCCGCAAATTAGGTGATATCGCCACCTCTCGCGGCCAAGCAATGAGGTGGCAACTGTACAAGGGTTGGCCGACCGGGATGCGGAAGAACCCGGCACACCCGAGGGTGTCCCGTGTACAGCTGCCATAACGTGCTGTTGCAGACCAATAGCATCCGCACCAACGTTTACGCACTGTCTTTCCGCATATTCGGGCGGCCAAGCCCCGTCGCATATCTGTGCGACGGGAAGCAGCCTAGTGAGCGAATCGAGCTGGCGCAAGCGGTCGGGATTCTCTCGGAAATTTCACTCAAACAAAAGGGAGGCGTCTTGCAATCAGCTTGCAGATCCGACTGAAATCACCCTACAGATCACGACTTTTCGCACAAGTGCAGTCAGCCGTTCCACCCTGCCCCTTATAGCCATCAGTCATCTACCCATTCGAAATCGGCGGTTGACCCATCCGGGCTCAATCCCTACCGTGAAGTGCCTTTTTCCTGTCTGAGCAGTCAATGATTCACCGTCCAAAACTCCCCTCTACCGTCTACCTGCTGGCCTTGACGATCTTTTCGCTGGTCACCGCCGAATTCATGATCGCCGGGATGATGCCCGCGCTGGCGCAGGCCTTCTCGGTCAGCCTTGCCCAGGTTGGCAACCTGATCGCCTTCTATGCCCTGGGCATGGCGCTGGGTGGGCCGCCGGTCACGGTGTTGCTGCTCAGCCGTGGCTTCAGCAACAAACGCGCCCTCACCGGCTTGCTCGGTGTGTATGTGGCCGCCGGTGTTCTCGCGGCCACCGCGCAAAGTTACGAAGTGCTGGTGCTGGCGCGGGTGATCATGGGCGTGTCCAGTGCGGTGTGTATTGGTTTGTGCATGACGGTCTGCGCCGAGCTGGTCGAGGTGTCGGAGCGTGGCCGGGCCGTGGCGGTAGTGCTGGCCGGATTGATGCTTTCACCGGTCGCCGGCGTGCCAATGACCGCCTGGGTCGAGCAGCATCATGGCTGGCGCGCCAGTTCGTGGGCGGTGGTGGTGCTGGCGTTGTTGTGCACGGCACTGGCGGCGGTGCGATTGCCGCACAGCCAACCGGGCAGCGAATCGGGCCTGGCGCAGCAGTGGGCGGCGCTGCATAACCGCAGTTTATGGGGCGCGTACATCACCAGTGGCTTGATCATCGGTGCGACCTTTGCGGCGTTCAGTTACTGCACGCCGATCCTGATCGAGGAAGTGGGCGTTGCCCCTGGGCATGTCGCGCCGTTGCTGGCGCTGTACGGGGTGGCCAATTTAGTGGGCAATATGATTGTCGGGCGTCTGGCGGATCGTTACACGCTGCCAACCCTGGGCTGGGGCCTGGCCTTGATGGTGTTGGCACTGGCCGGTTTTGCGCTGGCGGGCGATCAGCTGTGGCTGAACCTGGGCTGTTTCATCCTGCTGGGGCTGACCGGTGTGGCGCTTAACCCGGCGATGGTGGCGCGGGTGATGCGCGCCGCCGAGCCGGGGGCGCTGGTCAATACGCTGCATACCTCGGTGATTACCGCCGGGTTGGCGTTTGGCAGTTGGGCGGGCGGCGTGGCGATTGATGGCGGTTACGGGCTGCGCGCACCGCTGTGGGTCGGTGCGCTGATGGCTTGCCTTGGCTTGCTGAGCCTGGTGCGGCCGTTTGTGGGGTATCGGCAGGCGAAGCTGTGTTCGTGAAGCTTCGTGGTCGCTAACCGAGCCCGCCAGCATGCCCCATTAATCCGCATGCTGGCGACGGTTGTTAACGGCCGTCTCGATAAGACTCAACGAATGCTTGCCCGAACCTTGTCCCTGAAATCGTTCTCCATCGCTTCCTGGACCTTGAGTTTGTCGGCAAGTGTGGCAAGCACAGAGCGACCGATGACGATGACGCCATCTTTGTCTCCTAAAATCGCGTCGCCTGGGTTGCAGACAACATGACCGCAGGCCACCGGCGAACCCACCTGGCCTGGGCCGTACTTCGAAGGGCCGGCCGGGTTCACGGCCCGTGCGTAGGTCGGCAGCCCCATAACGCTCAGTTCCTCCACGTCGCGCACCGCGCCGTCGATCACCACCGCCGCCACCTGCCGGGCAAGACACACTTCTCCTAGCAGGTCACCAAACACCGCACGATTGGTTTCACCGTGGCCATTAATCACCAGAACGTCACCCGGACGGGCGTCATCCAATGCCCTGTGGATGGCCAGGTTGTCACCTTCTCTGGTCTGGATCGGCAGGACCGTGCCAAAGAATGATGGCCGGCCTGCCACATGCTGAATGGCCGAAGCCATCATGCCGGTACGCTGCAACACGTCGCCGATCAGCGCGACCGGGTAGCGGGATATTTCTTCAATCTGTTGCAGCGACGCGCGTTCCCAGGCGTCGCTCACAGTAATGTTTTCAGCAGATGCATTGATAAACATGATGACCTCGGCGTGAATTCGTTTTACCCGTTACCCGTTGAAGGCCCTGGGTAGCGGTTTGTTTACGGGGTGCTGGGGGGCTTCGCCGCGCAAGACGGCGGCAATCGCTTCTGCTGCGCTCATGCCGACGCGCAGCAGTGACTCGTTGGTTTGCCCCGCAACATGAGGGGTGACCAACAGATTGGGCAGTTCCGAGACCGGGAAGCTGTTACAGCTGAACGGCGCAATCATGTCGGTGTTTTCAGCCGCCAGCACATCCACACCAACGCCACCCAGCTTGCCGCTGCGCAGGGCGTCGGCAACGGCCGCTTCATCGATCACGCCACCGCGACTGGTGTTGATCAAGATGGCGCCGGTTTTCATTTTTTCGATTTCCAGACCACCTATCAGGTTCTGGGTACTGGCTTGCAGGGGCACATGAAGACTCACCACATCCGCTTCGGCGAGCAGCGTATCGAAGCTCACCAGGCGCTTGTCAGCGCTTGAATCATAGGCAGGATCGGTGGCCAGAACCCGCATGCCGAACGCCTCTGCAACCGGTGCCACGTTCCGACCGATATCACCAAAACCGACCAGGCCCAAGGTCCGACCTTCCAGTTCGATGCCTGTCAGCGACAGGCGATCGGCCGCCCAGATGCCTTGGCGGGTCTGGTCGGTCGCCAGCTGTATTTTTCGGCTCAGGCCCAGCAACAAGGCGAATACGTGCTCGACGACGCTGCGACGGTTTTCGCCGGGCGTATTGGTGACCCAGACGCCAAGCTCTGCTGCAGCTTCATGGTCCACATTGTCGTAGCCGGCGCCATGACGGGCGATGATGCGCAGGTTCGCAGACGCGGCGATCATCGCGGCTGAGAAATGGCCACCGCGCAAAAATACGGCATCTACCTGACTCTGGATGTCGCCATATGAGACCGCGTTCGGGCCATAGCCCAGTTGTACGCGGCCTACCTTTGAGAGTGCCTTGAGTACATCTGGATGGATCGGGCTGGTTACGTAAATCAGGGGCATGATCGGCACCTTATGAAAATTGGTGGGTATTGGCGTCGTCGGTCGCCGTCGCTGCATTTTTACGAACCGTCGCGATGATGATCAGCCCCAGCAGGCCTGATGCGCACAAGATGAACGCGGGGGTTGACTGGTTGCCGGTTGCACCGATCAGCCAGGTGGCCAGGAACGGTCCTGAACCGCCGCCGATAACCGCACCGACGCTGTGACCGAATGCAACGCCGGTATGGCGGATGTGCACCGGGAAAAATTCCGGCATCACTGAATAGGTGCCGGCCTGACAGAGGGCATACGGAATCATGCCCAATGCCAGCCCGACCATGGCCAGGCTGACCGAGCCTTGCTGCATCAACATAAAAGACGGGATCGAGATCAGCGCGTACGCGAGGTAGGAGTAGCGCAGGACATTTTTCCCGCCGCGCTCGGAGGCGATCTGGCCCGCCAGCGGGATCAGGAACGCGGCAAGAATGACGGCCAGCAAGACGATGGTGGACGCCTGCCCTTTCGAGTAACCCAGAATCGAACTGAAATAGGCCGCGATGAACACCGTACCGATGTAAGTACCGATGTTCTGCACCATTGCGATCATGATCACCTTGACCAAAGGCTTGCGGTAGTCGCGAAGCAGCTCGGCGAAGGGTTGGCCCTGTTTGACTTCAGCCGCGTCTTTTTTGGACGCGAACTCAGGGCTGTCTTCAATGCTCAGGCGCATGTACAGGCCGATGATGCCCAGTGGCAAGGCCAACAGAAACGGAATGCGCCAGCCCCACGAAAGCATCTCTGGATCAGTGAGGGTCGCAGCAGCCAACCCTGCTATCGCCGCCGCCAGGCCTTTACCAAACTGGGCAATGGAAGGCAGGAAAGAGATGTAAAGCGCGCGGCGTTTTGGTGGTGCCCATTCGCGTATGTAACTGGCAGCGCCGCCGATTTCGCCACCGGCAGAAAACCCCTGAAGCATCCGCAAGACCACCAGAAGTATCGGAGCCCACACTCCGATCTGGGCATAGCCGGGCAGCAAACCAATCAGCGTAGCCGCAGCGCCCATCAAGGTGATGCTGGCGATCAGACTGAAGCGCCGACCTACTTTGTCACCCAGCCAGCCGAACGCGACGGCCCCCAGTGGACGCACCAGAAATGCAGAACCGAACACCAGAAAGGTATTGAGCAAGCCGGTAGTCGGGTCGTCTGACGGGAAAAACACCATCGCCAGGGTGGCCGCAACGTAGCCGTAAACGCTGAAGTCGTAATACTCGACAAACGTTCCGAATACAGCAGCCCTCGTGGCTTTCTTGGCTTTGCGTGTCTGCTCGGTGTCTTGGACGGCCTGCGCGACCGGCTCGGCCATAACGTTATTGTTGTTCATGGGCACCTCAGGTTATCGAACACCGCACCAAATCAAAAAATGGGACAGTGTCCTGCTTTTGTTTTAATTAGAATCTAGAACGTTGAGCGACTTGTCAACAGCATCACGTCATTTGCGATATGGCGCCCTTAGACGCCAGAATGGGGACCCGACATGCCGGCTTAACTCGTGATGGCTCAAACACAATCGCTTCCCAACGCAGCGCCAACGACCTCTCCTGCCTCCAGTCACACGCGCTTGATCGAGGTGCTCGACGCGCTTGTCAGCCGCGCTGGCAGCGAACCCTGGGGCGTTCGGGAACTGGCGGCACAGCTTCTGGAGAGTCGCAGCACCGTCAACCGGATCCTGGGCTCACTGGTTGATCGAGGCTTGGCGGTGGAGGCAGGGACCGGCAAGTACAGCCTTGGGCCGCGTATCAACGTCCTGCTCCAGAAGCTACGCGACTCGAATGTCCTGCTTGGTTGCCACAGCAACGCGCTGAGTGAGCTGGCGGACGCCACCCAAAGCACCGCGCTGGTCTGCATTTATTGCCCCGTCAGTGGAGGCTATTTCGTGGCCGCTTGCAGTGAGGCCAAAGCCACTCTTACATTCAGGCCACAGCTAGGCACGCTCTATCCGCTAAGCTTCGGCGACATTGGTCGCTGTTTTGCCGAGTTTCTGGCCGCCGATCGACACCTGCCGCAGGCCTGTGATGTAGCCGACAACTCGGGCAAGGTCAGCAAAGTTCCGGATGCTCACGAGGTTTTTTCAGAAGCCGAATTCCCCAAGGCGTCGTCAACAGCATTAAGGCGGCTGAACAATGGGCTGCTCATTGCTGTTTCGGTGCACTCTGTCAGCGACCCGCAGCCAGCCATTATCACGCGAGCACAAGCCGGGGTAATGGGCTTGATTGAAGAAATCGTCGCGCTCACCGAGGCAGCTGAAACCGGTTCCCGGCAAGCGCCCGTTATCAGCACAGAAGAGGCCAAGTCCACCCTTACCCGCCTTGAGCGACTGCTGCTGCTGGCGTGTGCCTTTCCTGCCGGTCTAAAAAACAGCGTAGGGCTTCATGAGCAAATGCTGTGCAATGAGGCAACGGCCAAGCGGCTCATCCAGTCAGCGATTCAGACAGGCATCGTGAATTTTCAGGATACAGGCCTTTATCCGGGTGCAAAGCTGTATCAGTGGGCCGCCAGAACGGGTTCAGGCTGTGAGAACCTTGCTCAACTGACCCGGCCGATTCTGCTTGATCTGGTGCAGGAAACCGGCGAGACCATTGCGTTTCTTTCTTACGAAAAAACAACGGGGCGTGCTGAGTTTCTTGAGGTTATTCACGGTTGGCGCCCTATTCAATACACGCTGCAAACACATACCCAGGTCCCCCTCTATGCCGGTGCAGCCGGTAAAGCGGTACTGGCTTACTGTGATCAAAGCAGCGTCGAGTCGATCAAGCTTGAAAAGATCACCGACACCACGATTACCTCCCGTGAAGTACTCATGGCTGAACTGAGCAACATTCGAAACAGGGGCTGGGCAACCGGTGACGGTGAACGGGTACTGGGCGCTTTCGGGGTGGCTGTACCCTTCTTCGTCGACGGCACTGTCAGGGGGTCGATCTCGGCAACGATCCCGCAATATCGTAAAGACGAGCGCGACCTGACGCAGTTGACCACATTGATGCGCCAAGCCACTGCAAAAATTGAGCGTCTGTTGTCGCTGGGCATTACTGCTCCTTGCACAACAGGCATTTGACCACGGCTCACCGGCGACAGCCTGACTGCAATATGTTTAAACAGGCCTGTCGGCCACCCTCGCATTCCACTGCTCCCGGTAGCGTTCGCGCCAGCCGGGGCTGCCTTTGTCGAGCCACTCCAGGGTGGCTTCGATGCTGGTTTCGCTGATCAGGAAGTTGTCGATATGGTCGGCGATGCGCTCTTCGCTCAGGTGCAGTAAATCCAGATAGCCGTTGAACGAGTCCGCCAGCACCACGTATTCATCGCCTTGCTGGCGGCGGCCGGTCCAGGCCGGCAAGCCGGCGACCATCGCGCCCACCTCCTGACGCCCTTCGCGCAGATCGAGCAGCAACACGCTGGCCCCGCCATCACGACCGATGGGCAGCAGGCCGGTGGGTGGATAGCCGTCCTGTTCGCGCAGTTGTTCGAGTTCAAAGGGGTTGGACTCGTATTGCTCGGTGGGATCCAGGCCATACAGCGCGAAGCTCATCAGTTCTTTGTCGCCATTGCTCAGGGTGGCGATGACGTCGTATTCCAGATAGCCGCCGTTGCAGGTTTTCAGGAACTGGCGGTAGTCGTCGGGCAGGCGGGCGCCAAGACTGCTTTCCAGTTGGGCGATGGCGTCGTCGGTCGCGCCTTCGCGGGTGTCGTCGAGGATGAGGCCGCGGTACTCGGTCATAGGTGGGCTCGTTATGAGTGTTGTATGGATTTTGATGCCGCCCTCGCGAGCGAGCTCGCTCCCGCAAAGCTCGCTCCCGCAAGAGCGGCCAAAACCGGTTATGCCAGGCGAAACGGTGCCGTGTCGATCTGCGCAGGCTGGCCAGTGACCAGGCTCGCGGTCAATTCAGCACTGGCGCAGGCCAGGGTGAAGCCCAGTGCGCCGTGGCCGACATTGAGCCACAGATTGCTCAGCGGCCCTGCCCGGTCGATGATCGGTTTACTGCCGGGGGTCGCCGGTCGCAGGCCGGCCCAGGGGCTGGCAGCGGCCAGCTCAAGTGCCGGGAAGACCTCCAGCGCCTGGCGCTTGAGCTGTGCGATACGTTTGGGGTCAACCACCGCGCCGGGTTGCCCCATGTCGACCATCGCGGCGATGCGCAGTTCATCGCCAAGCGGTGCGTAGACCACCTTGCGTTCGGCGTCGGTCACACTCAGTTCGGGGCGTTTGAACCCGGCTGGCAGCGCACACGTCAGGCTGTAGCCGCGCAAACCGTACAACGGCAGCGACAGCCCCAAGGGCGCGGTGAGGCGCAGGCTGTCCAGGCCGGCGGCGATGACAAAAGCGTCGGCTTCGACATCCCCGTCAGGCAAACGCACCGCGGCAATCCCGGCGCCGCGACGGACCAGCTTCAGGATCGGCTGGCCCAGCAGTACCTGCACATTGGGCAGGCCCTGTAGCATCGCGAACAGGCTTTCACAGAACAGGCGGCAATCGCCGGTGGCCTCGGTCGGCGTGTAGATGCCGCCCGCGATGGAGGACGCCACAGCGGCCAGCGCCGGTTCCAGCGCCAGGCACTCGGCCGCGTTCAGCAGGCGTTGGTCGCTGCCCAGTGAACGCTGGTACTCGACGCCCATGGCGGCGGCAGCAAGGCTGCTGGTGGTGCGATGCATCACCAGTTTGCCGGTGCGCTTGAGTTTGAATGGCAGGTCGTGTTGTGCCAGCAGCTCATCCAGCAACTGGCGGCTGTGCATCGACAGCTGGAGCATTTCCCAAGTGGTCTGCGCCACCTGGCGGCGGTTGCAAGCCTTGAGAAAGGCGTAGCACCAGCGCCATTGGTCCGGGTCCAGCCGGGGCCGAAAACGCAGCGGCGAATCGGCGTTGAGCAGCCAGCCCGGCAGCTTGGGCAGCACCGCCGGGTCGGCCAGTGGGGTCACGAAGTCATAACTTAACTGGCCGCCATTGGCGAAGCTGGTTTCCCGCGCCACCTGTGGCTGGCGGTCGATCAGGGTCACTTGCACGCCCTGGCGGGCGAGATACCAGGCGCTGGTCAGGCCCACTACGCCGGCGCCGATGATGATTACGTGCATCTCTCACCTCCTGTTATGACCCGGCCGATTGTGAGCCGATGGCATGCCCCAGCGCCAAGGCGTATAACGGCAGCATCCATAACCTTTGGTAATACGCGTGCGAACACGTCACATCGAGATTTTCCGGGCAGCGCATCGCACCGGGTCGCTGACCAAGGCCGCCGAGTGGCTGTGCATCTCCCAGCCAGCGGCCAGCAAACTGCTCGCCCATGCCGAAGCGAGCCTGGGCTTTCGGCTGTTTGATCGGGTCAAGGGGCGCCTGCAACTGACCCGTGAAGGCGAGGCGCTGGTGCCTGCGGTTGAGCGGATGTACCGCGAACTCGAAGAAATCAAACGCCTGTCACGCAGCCTGCGCGCCAACCCACAAGGCCAGCTCAAGCTCGGTTGTATCCCGACCCTGGGCCTGAAGGTGCTGCCGCGCACTCTGGCCGCCACTCAACAGGCCAACCCCGGCGTAACGCTGGAGCTGACCACCGCGCACAGCGAGCAGCTCGCCCAGGCGCTGCTGACCCGCGAAATGTCCATGGCGGTGGTGTTCAACCCGCGCCCCTACCCTGGCTGAAGGCCATTGAAGTGGGCAGCATCGAGCTGGTCTGCGTCGATGGTACGAATGCCAGAACGCCGGTCGCGCTGGATCAGCTCGACCCGGCCAGAGTGATCGCCCTGCCGGCAGAAGACCCGCTGGGCACTCTGGTCCAGACCCTGCTCCCCGAACAAAACAGCGCGCTCAAGGTGCAGACCTATTACGTGGCCTGCGCCCTCGCCCAGTCCGGGGCCGGTGTGGCAATCATCGATGAACTGACCGCCCAGGCGTTGCTGGAGCCGGATCAGCATGCGCGGGCGCTGCTGCCGTCAGTCCGTATCAGCGTGGCGGTGCTGGTGCATGAAGCGGCAGTGCTGTCGGTGCTGGAAACGCAGGTTCTGGACCGGCTCAGGGCCGTACTGCAAACGCGAGACTGATAAATCCAGCCGTTGCCTCTGTCGGCTCACACACATTCGCCCAAAAATGCATAGAACCAATGTGCCATCACTTGGTCTGTGTTGAGTCTCCAGCGCCGGCAAAGCGCCATTACCCCAATGATCAGGCGTGAGGCGGTGTTGTGCCTGCTGTCAGGCGCGGCGCAGGACATTGAGCGTCATGAACGCCTATTCGATAAGAAACTGCTCTGCCACCCCGTTAAACCTTCAGGGGTTTGCACTCCGGGCTCCATTCAGGAAATCAACATGCAAGATAAACGCTCGAATTTTCTAAGTGACATCAGCGTCAGGTCCAAACTGGTCCTGGGTTTTTCGCTGCTCATGTGCATGATCCTGTTGATGACCTACACCGGTTGGTATGCCACCGACACCCTGCGCGACCGCAGCGAGCGGATGATCGATATCGCCACGTTCAGCACTGCGACCCGCGATATGCGCATTGAGCGGCTGGTCTACCTCACCAAAGCCGATGACGCGCAGGCCGCAAAGTGGCAAGCCAAGATCGACGAAACCACTCGCCACCTCACCAGTATCGCGCCGAACTTCCAGTCGCCGGCCAATATTCAGTTACTGGCCGACGCAGACGGCAACCTCAGTCGCTATCGCGGCTTTTACAACCAGGCGGTCGCCGCGACCCGCGAGCGCGAGGCGTCACGCCTGGCGGCTAGCGGGTTGGCAGAGGCGGTCAATGCCGAACTCAAGCGTCTTGCAGCCATCGCCAATGCCGAAACCGGCACGCCACAAAGCCGTGCGGCGCTGACCGAGACCTTTCTCGCCACGCAGAAGATGCTCGCAAGCTTTAGCAGCTATACCGCACTCCCCAGCCCGGCGACGGACGCCGAGGCGCACAAGGCAATCGCTGAGGTGATGGCCTTGGTCAACAGCCTCACTGGCACCGCCATACCGGCCCGCGACGTGCAGCAGCTAAGCGCTGAACTGCAACGGTACGAAGCGCAGCTCAACACCATGGTGGCGACCCAGGCCCGTATCGACCAGGCCCAGGCGGGGATTACGCTGACTGTCAGTAATCTGCTGGACATCGCCGGCAAGATGACCGCCATCCAGCGGCAGAACCGCGAAGACGATGTCGCCAGCGTCAGGCAGATGCTGGGGCTGTGGATGGTCCTGGCATTGATCTGCGGCGTCGTCGCCGCCTGGCTGATTACCCGCTCGATCGTGACCCCGCTCAAGGAGACTGTCGCCATCGCCGAGAAGGTGGCAAACGGTGATTTCACCGCCACGGTGGTGGTCAACCGCAAGGACGAACTGGGCGCCCTGCAGTCGTCCATGCAGCGCATGACCGTGGCCCTGCGCGGGCTGGTCAGCGAGGTCAAACACGGCATCATTCAACTGGCCAGCGCGGCCGAAGAGCTGTCGGCGGTGACCGAGCAAACCAGCGCCGGGGTCAACTCGCAAAAGGTGGCAACCGACCAGATCGCCACGGCCATGCAACAGATGACCGCCACCACCCACGACGTGGCGCATAACGCCAGCCAGGCGGCCAAGTCCGCTGTCAGCGCCAGTGACAAGGCTGCCCAGGGCGACAAGGTGGTCAGTCAGGCCGTCGAACAGATCGAAACCCTGTCCAGTGATATGCAAGTGACCAAGGAGGCAATGACTGAGCTGCGCGCCAACACCGAGAGCATCGGCGGCGTGCTGGACGTGATCAAGGCGGTGTCTGACCAGACCAACCTGCTGGCCTTGAACGCCGCCATCGAGGCCGCGCGTGCCGGGGAAGCCGGTCGCGGTTTTGCGGTGGTCGCTGACGAGGTTCGCGGGCTGGCGTTGCGCACGCGGACCTCAGCCGACGAAATCGCTCAGCTCATCGAACGCCTGCAAGCCAGCACGCATCAGATGACATCGGCGCTGGAGCAGAACATCGCGCTGACCGGTAAAAGCGTCGAGCACTCCCGCGATGCGCGCACCATGCTTGGCAGCATCATCGAGTCGGTCAGGGATATCGAGCGGATGAACGAGCAGATTGCTTGCGCCTCGGAACAACAAAGCTCGGCAGGCGCAGAAATCGCCCGCAGCGTGACCGAAGTACGGGACATCTCGGATCAGACCGCAGCGGCCAGCGAAGAAACCGCCTCCTCCAGCATGGAGCTGGCGAGAATCGGCGTACAACTGCAAGCGATGGTCGAGCGCTTCAAGGTGTAAAGGCTGGCAACCATGGGACCTGCAGGCGCGGATTTATCCGCGAAGCTTCAGCCGCTAATTCGCCGCTAAAGCGGCTCCTGCAGGTCCTGATGGCCGACCATCACCGCCCGCTTCAGAGGCCGGTCGGCCCCGGCATCAGCTCATATGGATGCTGCCAGCCCGGCAGCTCCTGAATGCGCTTTTTCCAGGCCTGGATATGCGGATAAGCCTCCATCGACAGCCCGGTTTCTTCAGGCATGAACACATAACCGGCCAGTGACAGGTCGGCGATGGTCATACGCTCGCCGACCAGCCATGGTGTCTTGCTCAGGTGGGTATCGACCACCTGATACGCCGCCGCAGCGCGGTCACGCAGAAAGCGCGTCACTTCGGTGTCACCGGTTTTCTGGATGCCATACAAAAAGCGCAGCGTGGCGTAGTAGCTGGTGAATTTGTGATTGTCGAAAAGCATCCAGCGCCAGATTTGCTGTTTTTCTTCCGCCGTGCGGCCGCCAAACTGGCCAGTGTAATCGGCCAGGTAGTCGAGAATCAGCGCCGACTGGGTGAGGCTTTTGCCCTGATGCTCCAGTACCGGGACTTCGCCCTGTTCGTTGACCGTATCGCGCCACTGCCGGGTGCGGGTCTGGCCGTTGAGAAAGTCGACGAACACCGGTTGCCAGGTCTGCCGGGACAGCGCCAGAAACAGCGCGACCTTATAAGCGTTGCCTGATAGGGCAAAGCAGTGCAGTTTGAATTCGGACATTTTCCCGCCTTATCGTTATTGATCCCTGAGCATTGCATAACAATGCCAGCACAGTATCAGGGCTATAAAGACTACAGACCAGCACCAAGCCGTAACCACACTGTTCACTGCCTGCGCCCGGCCAGCGCCGCTCCCGCACAGGCCGCAGCGATCGCCGCCACTCCGGCACACTGCAACAGGCTCAAGGCCTCGCCCAGCACCAGCCAGCCGGCCAGCGCGGCCATGGCCGGCGACGCGCTGAGCAAAATGCCGAACACCTGCGCCGGCAAATGGCGCATGGCGTACATGTCCAGCAGGTAAGGCACCATGCTCGACAACAGCGCCACACTCAGGCCAATCGCCAATACCCAAGGTTGCAATAGCTGCTCACCCGCCTGCACCACGCCCAGCGGCGCGCCAAACAGCGCCGCCACCAGCATGCCCGAAGCCACCGCCTGCTTGCCGTGGATGGCCACCCGGGTGCCAAGCTTCACATACAATCCCCAGGCCGCCGCCGCGCCCAGGGCGTAGGCAATGCCACGCGGATCAAGCCCTTGCTGGCCGCTGCCCCAAGGCAGCAACACCAGGCCGAGCAGCGACAGGCCAATCCACAGTAAATCGATCCGCCGCCGCGACGCCAGCAAGGCCACCGCCAGCGGCCCGACCACTTCGATGGACACCGCCACGCCCACCGGAATGTAGAGCATGGCGCGGTAAATCAGCAGGTTCATCGCGCCCATCATCACCCCGTAGCCGATCAGGCCCGGCAGGTTGGCGGGTTGCCAGATGCGCCAGGGCCGCAGCAGCACCAGCATGACCAGCGCCGAGATGCCCAGGCGCAGTGCCGCGACACCTTCCGGACCGACCAGGGTGAAAATGGATTTGCCCACCGCCGCGCCGGTCTGGACCGAAATGATCCCCAGCATGGCGGCAAGAATCGGGGTGCTTTGCAGACTCACAGCAAACTCCAGCCAGATACGTGGCAGGATTCTAGGCTTTGCCCTACGGGTGGTTTGCTGTATATCGCTGCGCAGGACGAGCGAATTGCTTGATTTAGGCCGTAAAAATGAATGAATCACCCAAACGTGCGCTGGACAGCTTCGATCAGGCGATCCTGCGCATGCTGCAACAGGACAACAAGACCTCCCAACGCGCGATTGCCGAAGCCATCGGCCTGTCGACCCCGGCGGTACAAAGGCGCATCGCGCAACTGGAAGACAGCGGCGTGATTGTCAGCAACACCGCCGTTATCGCTCCGGAGAGCGTCGGCCAGCAGATTACCGCGATTGTCGAATCACGCCTGTGCGACGACCGCGCCGTGGTGATGAACCGCGCCAAACGCTACTTCGCCGGGGTAAGTGAGGTGCAGCAGTGCTACTTCGTCAGCGGCGGGGTGTCGTTCATCATCGTCATGCTGGCCCGGGACATCGCGCATTTCGATCAACTGGTGCAGCAGCATTTTGCCGGGAATGAGGATATTCACACTTACCGCACCTTGATCGTGCTGGACAAGGTCAAGGTGGGGCTGACGGTGCCGGTGTAACAACGGCCGATTCTTGCAGGAGCTGCTTCAGCTGCGAAGCTTTGGCGGCTAAAGCCAATACTGTTCAATTAGGCACCACATACCTCTGTGGGAAGAGCCGGCCGGCGCTCCGGTTGCTCGCGAAGAGGCCGGTAAGGTCACAGCCTCTGTTGTGAATGTCACGGCGCCTTCGCGAGGTCGCTCCTACAGGTTGAACACCCTCAAGGCTTCAAATCCGGATCGCTGTCCTGATTGTCCTGCCCCAACGGGTCGATACCGTCCGGATTGCGTGGATCCTGGCGCGTGTCGATGCCCGGTGCCGGGGCCAGTTGCAAAATCTCGTTGGTGTAGGCCCAGGTCTTTTGCACCTCATCGGGGCGGTCGTTCAGGTGAAAACCATACGAGGGGATAATCTGTTTGATCTTGCCCTGCCAGGCCGGGGTGGCGAGCTGGTCCTTGAACACTTTGCCCAGCAGGTCGAGCATGATCGGCGGTGCGGTGGAGGCCCCTGGCGAGGCGCCCAGCAGGCCGGCGATGCTGCGGTCAGCCGAGACCACCACTTCGGTGCCGAGTTTGAGCACCCCGCCCTGGTCTTGATCCTTCTTGATGATCTGCACCCGCTGGCCAGCCTGCCACAGGCGCCAGTCTTCCTTCTTCGCCTGCGGAAAGTAGGTTTGCAACGCGGCAAAGCGATCATCGTCGGACTGGATGACCTGGCCGATCAGGTATTGCACCAGGTCAAACTCACGTACGCCGACCCGCACCATCGGCCAGGTGTTATGCAGGTTCATGCTGCCGACCAGGTCAAACAGTGAACCTTGCTTGAGAAACTTGGTGGAAAAGGTCGCGAAGGGTCCAAACAGAATCATGCGCTTACCGTCCAGCACGCGGGTGTCAAGGTGCGGCACTGACATCGGCGGTGCGCCGGTGGCGGCGATGCCGTAGGCCTTGGCCATGTGCTGTTGGGCGATGGTCGGGTTGTCGGTAACCAGGAACGAGCCGCCCACCGGGAAGCCAGCATAGGCTTTGGCTTCTTCGATACCGGACGCTTGTAACAGCGGCAAGGCTGCACCGCCCGCCCCGACGAACAAAAACTTCGCGTCGGTGGCGCCGCTAGTACCGTCCTTGAGGTTTTTGTACTCCACGTGCCAGGAGCCATCGGCGTTGCGGGTGATGTCACGCACTTCGGTCGACAGCTTCAGGTCGAAGTTGGGTCGGCTCTGTAAGTAGCCCACATACTGGCGGGTGATTTCACCGAAATTGACGTCAGTGCCAATCGGCGTCCAGGTCGCGGCCAGCTTCTGGCTCGGATCGCGGCCTTCCATCATCAGCGGCACCCATTGGCGAATCTGCGCCGGGTCTTCGGAATACTGCATGGGCCGGAACAGCGGGCTGGCTTGCAGCGCCTCGTAGCGTTTCTTGAGAAAACGGATGTTGTCGTCCCCCCATACGAAACTCATGTGCGGCGTGCTGTTGATGAACGAACGCGGGTTCTTCAACACGCCCTGCCTGACCTGCCAGGCCAGGAACTGCCGGGTGATCTGGAACGATTCGTTGATCTCCACCGCCTTGGTGATGTCGATCTTGCCGTCCTTTTCAGGCGTGTAATTCAGCTCGGCCAACGCCGAATGCCCGGTGCCGGCGTTGTTCCAGCCGTTGGAGCTTTCCTCGGCGACCTTGTCGAGGCGCTCGACCATTTCCATCGACCAGCCCGGCTCCAGTTCATTGAGCCACACGGCCAGGGTCGAACTCATGATCCCGCCACCCACCAACAGCACATCCACACGCCGGGTCTCGGCGGCTTGTGCACTGAGCAGGCCACATGCGAGTGCGGTCAATGCCCACTTCAGCCCGGTTTGGTACTTCATATCTGCTCCCGCGAGGCCTTGGCCCCTGTCTGAATACTCCGCCAGCCACGAGGCGGCTGGCTGATGAGCCAGGACACGACATCGGGCGCCAGCACGGGCTGCTGACAAGCAATCAGTGCACATCGGGCCAGCCCTCGCTTGAGTGTTCGAGGCACAAAGGCGATCGCAGTTCAACCCGTCGGCCAAGCGGGCGCTTAACGGCACCTGGTTGTATCAGCCAAGTAACACGGCGCGTACCGCAGACCATTTATCCGCCGGGCGATCAGCCGGTTGAACCTCTGCGCCGGCGCAATGGCCTTCTGTTTTGTGAGCGGCAACAGCAATATTTCGGAGGCCACATGAACAACACTCCCCGGGAACCGCGTCAGGATTCCAAGCAACCTGAACATACCGGCGAAGCCGAACGCGACAACGACGCCCTGCGTCCGGACGGCTCGACCGGCACGCAGCACGACTCGACCGCACAGAAAGCTGCGCGCGGCAAGGGCAAGCCGCCCGGTACTCGTTGAACCCGATGAGCCTTTGACCGTCTTATCAGGGCGACCCAACTGCCTTTGTGGAGGCCCTGATGAAGTGTTTGAGCGCCGTATTATTGGCCTGTCTGAGCAGCGCTGCGCTGGCCGCCCCACCCGCGCTGGACCTGCCCAGCTGCAACCTGGCCGAGCAACGCGCCTTGCCTGGGGAAACCGGTGGCTCGGTAAAAGATGTCGGCCACGCACATATCTCGGAACGCGCCAATGTGCTGGTGGCCGACATCGGTGCTTCGCGCAAGGCCCGGCACATTACCCAGGACCAGGCGGCGAAGCTGACCAAACGGATTGAATCAGTGCGTGCGCAGACCGAAGGGTTCGTCAAGCAACAGGGGTTTCTCAGTGCAGGAGAACGGGCCAGTTTTGACCGGGAATTTGATGCGATAGCTCACAAGCTGTGCAAGCCTGCGTGATCGCAGACACCCGCAAGAGCGGCTTTAGCCGCGAAGATTCAGCGTCAGAAACCTTTCGCAGCCAAAGCCAGCACTATGCCCTTGTGGGAGCGAGCTCTGCTCGCGAAGAGGCCAGTAAAAACATTACATCTGCTGTGAATGTGCCGCCGTCTTCGCCAGCAGAGCTGCCTCTCACCGAGATGTGTGTACTTAACCGAACAGTATTGAAGCTAAAGCGGCTCCTACAAGGTAATACCCCGGCCTAACCCACCTTGAACATCGCGACCTTCTCGCTCAGGCGGCTGGCCAGTTCGGCCAGTTCGCTGCTGGCCGAGGCCACTTGCGACGAACCGCTGGCGGTGTGGACGGTCAGTTCGTGAATACGGCTGATGTTCTTCGAAACGTCCTCGGCGACGCTGCTTTGTTGTACCGCCGCACTGGCGATCTGCGCGTTCATGTCGTTGATCGCGCCTACCTCATGGCTCACTTTGGCCAGCGCCGCCTGGGCGTTACGGGTCTGCTCCACGGTGCGGGTGGCCAGTTCGCAGCTGTTGCGCATGTTCTGCGCGGCGGCCTCGGTGCCGCTTTGCAGGGTGCTGATCATTTCACGGATTTCCTGGGTCGACTGCTGGGTGCGGTTGGCCAGCGAGCGCACTTCATCGGCCACCACCGCAAAGCCGCGACCGTGCTCGCCGGCCCGCGCCGCTTCAATCGCAGCGTTGAGGGCCAGCAGGTTGGTCTGCGCGGCAATCGAATTGATCACCTCAATCACCGACTCAATGTTTTCACTGTCGCGCGATACCTGCTCGACCGTGTCGGTGGTCTGGGTCAGGGTGACTGCCAATTGCTCGATCGATTGTGAGGTATCAGTCACCAGGCGGTTACCGCTCTCCACCCCGACATCCGCCTGTTTGGTCGCACTGGCGGCCTGCACGGCGTAGCCAGAGACTTCATTGACGGTCGACGCCATTTGCGTGATGGCGGTGGCAATCTGCTCGGCTTCGCGGGTCTGGCGGCTGATGTGTTCGTTGTTCTGTGCCGAGGTGGCGGTCAGTTGCGCCGAGGCATGGCTGACCTCATGGGCGGCGGCACGCACCTGGGTAATGGTCTGCGACAAACGCGCCAGCGCAGACTTGAGCACGCCCATGACACTGGCCGGGTGCCGGGTGGTCAGGTTTTGCTGCAAATCACCGGCCGCCAGGCGCTCGATGGCTTGCGCCACCTCGGTCGGTTCGGCGCCGAGGGTCGAAGTCACAAAGCCGATGATCTGCCGGGCCAGCAGAATACTCAGCAACAAGGCCACACCGCTGGCCAGCAGCATCAGGCCACGAAACGAACTGGCGGTGTCCTGCACGTCGTTGAGCTTGGCCCTGATCAGCACTTCTTCCGAGTCGATCAGCGCGTTGACGCGCTTGAGCCACTCGCTGTACAGGCCAGCGGTGCGTTGCAGCAACAGCGCCTGACTGGCGGCGATATCACCGCTGCGGCGCAGCTCGATCAGGGTTTTGGCCGAGGCCTGGGTCTGCTGTTCGATGTCCTTGATCGCCGCCAGCAGCTTGCGCTCCTCCGGGGTCACGTCGCGGGTGCTGAACAACTGATCCATGCTGACTGCAGCGTCAGCGTAAGCCTTTTCCAGACGGCTGATTTCGGCCAGATGCAGCTCCAGACTCTGGTTGTTATCGACCAGCACCGCATCGCGGATGGCAATCGCCCGATCGTGCACGCTGCCCCGGAAATTGATCGCATAACGCTGCACCATTGCGGCGTTGTCGCTGACATTGGCCAGGGTGCTGTCGATGTAGCCGACGCGCTGAATCCCCACCGCGGTAATCATCAGCAGCAGCGAGACAATCGCGCCGAAACCGAGGCCGATGCGGGTCGAGAGGGCAAGAGGTTTTTTCATTCGCAGGACTCGGCTGGGCGTCAGGGGAGAAAGATCACGTATATCAGAGTGACATCACTCTACCAAGCGACCATAGCCGATAGCGAACAGAAATCTGTCATTAATATTTCTTAATGACCCCATAGCTGAACTTGACCTGCCCTGGCACGCATCGGTCGGCGGCGGCCGTAATGATCAGAACTGCGTCACCACCGTCACCCCGGCAGTTTCAAAGCGGTCCATATTGACCAGCGCATCAATGGACTGCTCCAGGCTGATGGTCTTGCCCACCAGTTTTTCGGGAGCCAGTTTGCCGGAGCTGATCATGTCGAGCATCGCGCCATAGCGGTGCGCCTGCATGCCGTGGCTGCCATAGATTTCCAGCTCATGAGCGATCACCTTGCTCATCGGGATGGCCGGCGTGCTGTGATCGGCGAGCATCAGCCCGACCTGCACGTGCTTGCCGCGGCGGCGCAGGTTGTTGATGGAGTTGAAACAGGTGGTCGGGTGGCCTAGGGCATCGAGTGAAACATGCACGCCGCCGCCGCTGATGTCCTGCACCGCTTCGGTGACGTTGGCCACCTGCCGGGCATTGACCGTGGCCACCGCCCCCAGCGAACGCGCCAGGGCCAGTTTGTGGTCGGCAATGTCGATGGCAATCACGTTGGCACCAATCGCGTGGGCGATCATCACCGCCGACAGCCCCACCCCGCCACAACCATGCACCGCCACCCATTGCCCGGCGCTGACCTTGCCCTGATCGACCACCGCGCGGAACGAGGTGACAAACCGGCAGCCAAGGCTGGCTGCAGTGGCGAAATCCATGCTCTCTGGCAGCGCCACCAGGTTCAGGT
This sequence comes from Pseudomonas sp. 21LCFQ010, assembly GCF_024129905.1. Taxonomy (NCBI): domain Bacteria; kingdom Pseudomonadati; phylum Pseudomonadota; class Gammaproteobacteria; order Pseudomonadales; family Pseudomonadaceae; genus Pseudomonas; species Pseudomonas sp. 21LCFQ010. The sequence goes on from NZ_JAMYDZ010000018.1 coordinate 98,980, forward strand.
CGGCCTGATGAATGCCGACGTATTCGGCAAACGACCCCCAGTGGGTGAAGCCCGGCTGGAACTGGCTGTAGCACACTTGCTGGTTGCCGCTGTTGCACTCCGGGCACGCGCCGCAGCCGCCCACGAACGGCACAGTGACGCGATCACCGACTTTCCAGCGGGTCACGTGCCGGCCCACTGCCGCGATGACACCGGCCAGCTCGTGGCCGGGGATGTGCGGCAACTGGATATCCGGGTCGTGGCCCTTCCAGCCGTGCCAGTCGCTGCGGCATACACCCGTGCCGAGCACTTGCACCACGACACCGTGCGCCTCAGGCGTCGGGTCATCGACCGTCATCAGCCGCGGGGCGGCGTTAAAGGCTTCATAGACAACAGCTTTCATGGCAATTCCTCAAGCGGGTGACAGGTCATGACGATGCGAAGAATTATGACCAAACGGCCTGAAATTACTTTTCAGATTACCGTTGACGATCGCGCCCAACTGAAAATAGCCTTCAGTCAACCAGGCAAAAATGAAGAGACTCCCCATGCTGAACCCCCTCGACAAGCTGGATCTTGCAATCACTGACCGCCTGCAACGTGATGGTCGATTATCGAACGTCAAACTCGCCGAGCAGTTGGCAATGAGCGAAGCCTCGTGCTGGCGCAAGCAGAAGCGCCTTGAAGACAGCGGCGTGATCGAGGGTTATCAGGCAATCCTCAATCGCAAGAAACTCGGCCTCGGCGTCATGGCCTTCGTGCAGATTTCCTGCGCCGACCACAGCGAAGAAACCACCGCGCAGTTCGAAAAAATCATTGAGTCGGCCCCGCAGGTGCTGGCCTGCCACAACACCACCGGCGAAGCGGACTTTCTGTTGCAGGTGGTGGCCCGTGACCTGGACCACTACAGCCGCTTCGTCGAGAAGGTGCTGCGCAAATTGCCGGGGGTGACCAGCATTCGTTCGAACCTGTCGCTGCGCGAGCTGAAAACCACCAATCGCTTGCCGGTGACTGACCTGCTGAACATCTGAACAGCACCGCAAGATCGTTCAAGACAGCGCCGTGAGCTCTATAGCACCATCGCTGCCCCGCCCGCTTTGAAGGTTGTGATACACGTGTTGAATACGATGCTGGTTGATTGCAACGCCAACCGGGCGTTCTACAAAGGCGCGATGGCGGTGCTGCCACTGTCGTTTGCCTGCGCCCCCTGGGGTTTGCTGGTCGGCTCGCTGGCCATCGGTGCCGGTTTCAGCCCGCTGCAAGGCCAGAGCTTCTCGCTGATTGTGTTTGCCGGCGCGGCGCAACTGGTGGCGATCGGCATGATCAAGAGCGGCGCCAGCTTGCTGTCGATCCTGATCACCACCCTGCTGCTCACCTCGCAGCATCTGCTGTACGCCCTGCATATGCGCCCGAGCATCGCCCCCCTGTCGCCACGCTGGCGACTGGGCCTGGGCTTTCTGCTGACCGATGAGTTCTTTGCCCTCAACAGCCAGCCACGCAGCGTGGCCTTTGACCGCTGGTATGCCCTCGGGGCGGGTTTTACCTTCTACGTGGCGTGGAACATCTTCACCCTGATTGGCCTGCTGCTGGGCCGCAGCATTCCAGACCTTGAGTCGCTGGGCCTGGAGTTTTCGATTGCCGCGACCTTTGTCGCGCTGGTCACCCCCTTGGTCAAATCGGTGCCGGTGGTGGTCTGCGTGGCGGTGTCGCTGATGTGTTCGGTGTGGTTTTCCTGGCTGGGCTGGCAATCGGCACTGGTGCTGTCGGGGCTGGCCGGGATGCTGGCCGGCTTCAGCGTCAAATGCCTGATGCAGGACACGACGGAGCGTCAGCCATGATCTGGGTGGTGATTGTGGGCATGGGTGCGATTGTGTTCTTCAACCGCTATGTGTTTCTTGAACCGCGCCTGCCGCTGCGGCTGGGCAAACACACTCGCGACTTTCTCGGTTTCGCGGTCCCGGGGATGCTCACTGCGATCTGCGGCCCACTGATTTTCATGCCCGGCCAGCAACTGGACCTGTCGCTGTTCAACCCGTACCTTGTCGGCAGCCTGTGCGCGATCATCTGCATGCTCTGCACACGCCGGGTACTGACCAGCGTGGTGTTGAGCATGGGCGTGTTTTACTTGCTGCGCTGGCTGGGCTGACAGGATCTGTATGACGCTAAACGCTGAACAGACACGCTTCTGGCAATCCCCGGTACTGGGCGGGGTCGAGCTGCTGCGCGCGCAGTATGTGCAGCAGAAATTCGCCCCCCATGTGCATGACAGCTTCGTCTTCACGGTCATCGAGTCCGGAGCCCAGCGGTTCAGGCATCGTGGCGCTGACCACCTGGTGAGCACCGGCGGTATGGTGCTGATCAACCCGGATGAAACCCATACCGGCGCCACCGCCCATGAACAGGGCTGGCGCTATCGGGGCTTCTACCCGCAGCAGGTGCAACTGGCCGGGATCCTCGCGGAGCTGGACATTGCCTGCCCTGGCACGGCGGGGTTTGCATCGAGCGTTGTGATGGACACCGAGGTGGCTGCGGCGTTTTTGCAGGTTCATCGGCTGGCTGAACAGCAGGCCAGCGCCCTGCAATTGCAAACGCTGTGGCGCGAAGCGGTGTTCAGCTTGTTCAAGCGCCATGCCCGCCTCGGTTCGGCCTTGCAGCCTGGCAAAGAACCGCTGGCAGTGCGCCGTGCCCAAGAACTGTTGCTGGCCCGCCTGGCCGACCCGCCGTCGCTGCAAGCGCTGGCCGCGGAGGTCAACCTGTCGCCGTTTCACTTTGCCAGGGTGTTCAGCGCCGCCACGGGCGTCAGCCCGCACCATTGGCTGATGCAGCAACGCCTGGCCGGTGCACTGAGCCTGCTCAGAAGCGGCGCGCTGCCAGCGGTGGTGGCGGCCGAACTGGGCTTTGCCGACCAGAGCCACTTGACCCGCCAGTTCAAACGCGCCTACGGCATCGGGCCGGGCGCATTTCGGGCCGGGCTGGCCGGCACACGTTAGCCTTGCGGCAAGCGGTATGGGTCAGAACAGGTTGACCGGATAATCGATGATCACCCGATACTCATCGGTGTCACGCTGCATGTCGGTGCGAAACACGCCATAACGCAGTTGGGTGTTCAGCCCCTTGGCCGGGCCGCTCTGTACCACGTAGCCCAGGGTTGCGTCGCGGGCCCATTCCTGCCTGTCGCCGGTGGCGGTCTTGATGTGATCGCCATTGTAGTAGGTCGTACGGAACGTCAGCCCCGGCACGCCCAACCCGGAGAAATCATAGGCATAACGCACTTGCCAGGAACGCTCGCCGGCCCGCTGGAACTTGCCCGACATGGTTTCGGTGATGAAGTTACTGGTGGTGCCGGCCCCTTCGTTGACCCACACCGCATCGCTGTCACCGTTGACCTGCTGATAACCGGCACCCAACAGATGACCGCCCAGTGCGTAGGTGAACAAGATACTGCTCAAGCGGCTGTCAACTTCACCACGGGTGCGACCATTACCGTAATAACCGCTGCTGTAGTAATCCGGGTCATTGCCATTGGCGCCGGACGAGCTGTTATTGTAATGACGAATATCGGTGGTCAAACGACCCGGCCCCAGCGGCACGGTATAAACGGCACCGAGAAAGTGCTGATTATAAAAATCTTCCAGTCGCGCGAAGTAATACTGCAGGCTCAGATCCGGTGTCGCTTTATAAGTACCACCGGCATACAGAAACTGGTTTACATGGGTGCTGCGGGCAGTGTTGATACCGGGGTTGACCGGGTCGACGGTGGCGTTGGAACCGGCGATCGACAGCCCTTCCCAGTCGGTCGAACCACGTTCCTTGACATGGTCGATGCGCCCTGCCGTGAGGGTCAGTTTGTCGATGTCTTTCGACTCCACCTGAAAGCCATTGAAGGTCTGAAACACCAGGCGATCACTGGCGATCAGAATCGGCAGGCGGGGCTGCAACGTACCGTAGCGAAACTCGGTCTTGCCGATGCGCGCCTTGAGCGTCGGGCCCAGGCTGGCGAAGTCGTCCACCGCCCGGCCGTCGCTGTCGGTGGGGAAAATATTGCCGTTGCTGGCACTGCTGGTGGGGTTGTAATGACGGCCCTTGCCCGAGTCCAGACGAATGCCGAGCATGCCCACCGCATCAAGACCAAAACCGATCGGCCCTTCGGTAAAACCGGAGCTGTAGTTGAGCACGAAGCCCTGCCCCCATTCCTGGGTGTAGTTGGGATCGGCCGCACCATCGCGGTTATCAGCCTGACTGAAAAAGTTGCGCACCAACAACGTGGCGTGACTGTCGTCGATAAACCCTGCTGCCTGGCTTTGTTGTGCAATACATAATGCCAATAGACCCAACGAATATTTTTTCATCGTGGACTCCCCGCCCCATTATAAGAAGTTTGTACTGGCAGGCTGCGCGAACGCAGCAAAGTGGAAATATCCGCCTGTTATGTAATAGGTAAGTTGCCGGTTGGTCCTGGCTTGTCAGCGGTATTTACACGCTACTCAGGCAGCGCTGGGCAGCGTTAAGACAAAGTTCTTCTGATTGGATAGGAAACACTTATGACCCGAAAACCGCGAATGTCATAAGTCGTGCTTATCACCCCACCTGCAAAGCCTCTTGGCCCTGCCCGCTGCGCGCTGGATAGAGTGGGGTCATTCCTGCATTTTTGCGCCAGCCGCCAAAGGGCCCAACGATGGATCAACACCGTATCAAAGACCTGATCGACCTTATTGGTGCGTCAGACCTGACCGAACTGAGCCTCAGCGAAGGCGGCAGCCACCTGCACCTGGCGCGCCACGGCCGCCGGGCTGAAACCCGCAGCGCGCCGCTGCACTCATCCACCGCCGCCCCTCAACCCACCCAGGCCCCGAGCGCCTGCTCGGGCACTGAGGCCACGCCGCAGCCCCCCATCGCCGCCACCCACGAAGAGGTGCGCTCGCCCCTGTATGGCGTGCTGCACCTGACGCCCTCGCCTGATGAACCGGCGTTCGTTCAGCCGGGCGATACCGTCAGCGCCGGCCAGACCCTGTGCATTGTCGAGGCCATGAAAATGTTCCATCAGGTCAGCGCGCCGGCGGCCGGCACGGTTAAAACGGTGCTGGGGCAGTCCGGCACGGAAGTCGAACGCGGCCAGCCGCTGTTTCACATCGCCAAGGCGGGGTAACCGACATGTTCGATACCGTTCTGATCGCCAACCGGGGCGAAATCGCCCTGCGCATTCAGCGCGCCTGTCATCAACTGGGCCTGAAGACCGTGATGGTCTACTCCCAGGGCGATGCCGGCGCGGCCTATCTGCAACATGCCGACCAGGCGCTGTGCATCGGTCCTGCGGCCCCCGGACAAAGCTATCTGGACAGTCGGGCTGTTATTTATGCCGCGCTGGCCAGTGGTGCCCAGGCCGTGCATCCGGGCTATGGCTTTTTGTCGGAGAACGCCGCCTTCAGCCAGGCCGTGAGCGATGCCGGCCTGACCTTCATCGGCCCGGACGCCGCGTGCATCCGGCGCATGGGCGACAAGGTGGCGGCCAAACGCGCCATGCTTGAGGCCGGCGTACCCTGCGTACCCGGCCCACAAGGGGCGCTGCCCGAGGAGCGCGAGCGCATTGAAGCGATTGCCCTGGAGATCGGCTACCCGGTGATCATCAAGGCTGCCGGCGGCGGTGGTGGCCGGGGCATGCGTGTGGTGCACAGTGCCGCCGAGCTGCTGCCTGCCGTCAGCCTGACCCGCGAAGAAGCCCGCCGCGCCTTTGGCAACCCCGAGCTGTACATGGAGAAATTTCTCGGCCACCCCCGCCATGTCGAGATCCAGGTGTTGTGCGACCGCCACGGTAACGGTGTGTGGCTGGGCAGCCGCGACTGCTCGCTGCAACGTCGTCACCAGAAGGTGCTGGAAGAGGCACCGGCACCGGGTATCGATGCCCAGGCACTGGCGCAGGTGGGCCAGCGCTGCGTCGAAGCCTGCCGCCTGATCGGCTATCAGGGTGTGGGCACCTTCGAGTTTCTCTATGAAGACGGCGAGTTCTTTTTCATCGAGATGAACACCCGCCTGCAAGTCGAGCACCCGGTCACCGAGATGACCACCGGCATTGACATCGTCGAACAGCAACTGCGCGTGGCCATGGGTGAAGTGCTCAGCCTGCGCCAATCCGACATCGTCACCCAGGGGCACGCTCTGGAATGCCGGATCAACGCCGAAGACCCGCAAACCTTCATCCCGACCCCCGGCACGGTGACCCGCTGGGACCTGCCGGGGGGTATCGGCGTGCGTATCGACTCGCATGTGTGCGCAGGCTACAAGGTGCCGCCCTACTACGACTCGATGATCGCCAAGGTCATTACCCACGGCGCCACCCGCGAACAGGCGCTGGCCCGCATGCGTACCGCCCTGGCGCAGTTTGCGGTCGAGGGCATCAGCACCAACCTGCCGCTGCACCGGCAGATCGTCACCGACAGCGCCTTTGTCGCCGGTAGCGTGGACATTCATCACCTGGAGCGCTGGCTGAGCACACGCCAGGCGGAGAGCTGAAATGCGCATTGAGACAATCCGCCAACTGGCCGGCTGGATGAGCCAGGCCGGGCTGAGCAGCCTGGAGTTCAAGCAAGACGGTTTCGAGTTGCGCCTGGTGCGCCCGGCCAGCCAACCGGCCCTGGCCGCCAATCCGCCCATCAGCGACGCGCCAGCCGCTGCGCCGATAGCGGTTGCAGCCAAGCCTGAAGTGGCCGCCATGGCGACCCTGTGCGGGCACTTCCACGCCCGTCATCCGGCCCGCGAGCAGCCACTGGTGACGCCCGGACAAACCGTGAACGTCGGCGACACCGTCGGCGTGATCGCGGTCGGCAGCCTGTTGCTGCCGGTGACCGTACAGCACGCCGGCATTGCCGGCGATTACCTGATCGAAGATGGCGAGCGGGTGGAATACGCCACCCCGGTGCTCGCCCTGGCGGGAGAGTGACTTCATGAAAATCGACTTGAATGCAGACCTGGGCGAAGGCTTCGGCCCCTGGACAATGGGCGAAGACGATGCCCTGATGGAGATCATCTCGTCCGCCAATGTCGCCTGCGGCTTTCACGCCGGCGACCCGCTGATCATGGACAAGACCGCGCGCCGGGCGCTGGCCGCAGGCATCGACCTGGGAGCCCACGTCGGCTACCCCGACCTGCTCGGCTTCGGTCGCCGGCCGATCCAGGTCGACACTGCTGAATTGCAAACCTGGGTGACCTACCAATTGGCCGCCCTGGCGGGCATGGCCAGGGTTGCCGGGCACCGGATGACCCACATGAGTTTCCACGGCGCACTGGGCAACCGGGTGGCCGCCGACGCGGCCCTGGCCGACGCCCTGCTGGGCACAGTGGCCGCCTTCGACCGCGAGCTGATCGTCAGTTCCTCGACCAGCGTGGCCATGCAACAGGCCGCCGACCGCCATGGCCTGCGCCTTGCACTGACCTTTCTGGCCGACCGCGCCTGCGACAAGGACGGCCTGCTGGTGCCCCGCGCCCTGCCCGACGCGGTGATCAAGGACCCGCAGCGCGTGCGCGAACGGGTCCGGCAATTTCTCCAGCAAGGCACCGTCACCTGTTACACCGGTGAAATCATTGAGGTCCCGGCCTGTTCGATCCTGCTGCACGGCGACACCGCCAACGCCCTTGAGCTGGCGCGCAGCATCCGCACCGAAATCGAGCATGCCGGCGGGGTGATTGCCCCGATTTCGCACCTGATGGCGTGACAGGCCGGTAACGATAAGAAAGCCTTATCACCCAACAGCCAAACCCTCTTGGCGCCCGTTTCAGCAGCTCCTTACAGTCACTGCATGCCCATTGGCAGTGACCCAGACAATTATTCGATGAGGAACCGGCCATGCCATTTTCCGACTACACCACTGCGCTGGTCACCGGCGCATCTTCCGGCATCGGCGCCGCCACGGTCGAGCGCCTGAGCCGCGAAGGTATCAAGGTGCATGCACTGGCCCGCAGTGCCGACAAACTGGCCGAACTGGCCGAGCGCACCGGCTGTGTCGTCCACGCCGTGGACGTCGCCGACCTGGATGCGCTAACCCGTACTGTCGAAGGCCTGCAGATCGATATCCTGGTCAACAACGCCGGCGTCGACCGGCCCGGCTCGATTCTCAATGCGACCGCCGAGGGTATTGACGCGCTGATCGACGTCAACCTGCGCGCCGTGCTGCACCTGACCCGCCTGCTGGTGCCGGGCATGGCCGAGCGTGACCGGGGCCATGTGATCAACATCAGCTCGATTGCGGCGGCCTACAATTTCGGCGGCAACAGCACCTACCACGCCACCAAGGCCGCCGTGAGCATGCTGTCGCGCAACCTGCGCATCGACCTGTTCGGCAAGCGCGTGCGGGTCACCGAGATCTGCCCCGGCCGGGTCGCCACCGACATCTTCGAACACGTGCACGGCAACGCCGCCGAAACCCGCGCCAGGTTCATTGACGGCTTCGAGTTACCGGTGGCCGAGGACATTGCCGGGGCGATTGCCTTCGCCATTGCCGCACCGGTTGCGATGAACGTCGGGCACATGGAAATCACCCCAACGCTGCAAGTACCAGGCGGCCTGCAAACCACCCGCCCGCAGCACTGAAACCCGCGCCACTACCGGACAAGAGCGGCCACCTTGAGTGAGCCGCCACCCCACCGGTGAAGAATACGCTTACTGCCCCGGACCCGACTGGGTGACCTTTATGATGAAAGACTTCGACCTGGGGCCAATCCTGACGGGCGAGTACGCCGAGCTGCTGCTCAAGGGCGCGGCCATGACCCTGCAGTTGATGCTGTATGCCTGGTTGCTGGCGATGTCGCTGGCGTTTGTACTGGTAGTGATCCGCCTGACCGGCAAGGCGCTGCCCGAACGCCTGGTGGCCGGCTACGTGTCGTACCACCGCAACGTGCCGACCCTGGTGCAACTGATGCTCTGGTACTTCGGCGTGCCGACCCTGCTGCCTGAATCGGCCCAACTGTGGCTGGCCAATTTCAGCACCGAGTTCATCTTTGCGGTGATTGCCCTGGGCCTGTGCCAGGCAGCGTACTTCTGTGAAGACCTGCGCGCCGGACTGCGCGCCATTCCGGACGGACAGAATGAAGCGGCTCGTGCGCTGGGCATGGGCTACCTGCGCTCGATGCGCTACGTGATTCTGCCGCAAGGGGTGCGCAACGCCCTGCCCTCGCTGATCAACCACACCGTACTGCTGTTCAAGAACACCAGCCTGGCCATGGCCATCGGCGTCGTTGAACTGACCTACGCGACCCGCGAGGTCGAGAACTACACCTTCCGCACCTTCGAATCCTTCCTGGTCGCCACCTTGGGCTACCTGGCGGTGTCGCTGTTGCTAATGGGTATCGGCGCGCTGATCGCGCGGCGTTTCGATCTGGCCAAGGCGAGGTAATCCGGCATGTTCGAGGTATTCAAAATCGTTCACGAGCACTGGGAACTGCTGCTCATCGGCCAGTACCCGCACGGCCCGATCGGCGGCCTGGTCAATACCCTGATGCTCTCGGCGCTGGCCCTGCTGCTGGCGTTTCCGCTGGGCATCGTGCTGGCCATCGCACGCATCTCGCCGTTCGCCTGGCTGCGTGCGCCGGCCACCGTGTGGGTTTACGTGCTGCGCGGCATCCCGCTGATCATGGTGATCTTCTGGACCTACTTTCTGGTGCCCTTGCTGATCGGCCACAACATCAGCGGCTTCGCCACCATGCTGTGCACCCTGGTGATCTACCAGAGCGCCTACCTGGCGGAGATCGTGCGCGCCGGGATCGAGGGCCTGCCAAAGGGCCAGTTCGAGGCTTCGCGGGCCCTGGGCATGGGCTACTTGCGCACGCTGGGCTGGGTGATCCTGCCACAGGCGCTGTACAACGCCTTGCCCAGCCTGATCAGCCAATTCGTGTCGATCATCAAGGAAACCACCCTGGGCTACATGATCAACGTGCAGGAGATGACCTTCGCCGCCAACCAGATCAACAACCAATTACTGACCAAGCCGTTCCAGGTCTACGCGATTCTGGCGGTCACCTACTACTGCCTGTGCTACAGCCTGACCCGCCTGGCCACCCATGTGGAGCGACGCATCGAACGCAAGCGCCAGGGCGACCGTGGCCAGACCCCCGGCGCCGCGCTCAGCACTGCGCTGCCTTCTTCCCCAGCTTCGAGATAACCGCCATGAAACCACTGATCATGTTTGCCAATGTCGACAAGTGGTACGGCGAGTACCGCGCGCTGACCACCATCAACGCCGAAATCCGCCAGGGTGAAGTGGTGGTGGTGTGCGGCCCGTCCGGGTCGGGCAAGTCGACGCTGATCCGCACCGTCAACCGTCTGGAAGCCATCCAGAGCGGCCAGATTCTGTTCGAAGGCCACGACATCCATGGCACCGACGCCAACCTCAACCGGCTGCGCAGCCGCATCGGTTTTGTGTTCCAGAGCTTCAACCTGTTCCCGCACCTGTCGGTGCTCGACAACATCATCCTCGCCCCGACCAAGGTCAAGGGCCTCAAGGGCGCAGCCGCCAGGCAGCGGGCCATGCAACTGCTCGACCGGGTCGGCATGGCGCACAAGGCCGGCAGTTATCCGGGCCAGTTGTCCGGCGGCCAGCAGCAACGGGTGGCGATCGCCCGGGCGCTGGCCATGGAGCCGCCGGTGATGCTGTTCGACGAGCCGACCAGCGCGCTGGACCCGGAAATGGTCGGTGAAGTGCTGCAGGTCATGCGCGGCCTGGCCAAGGACGGCATGACCATGATGTGCGTGACCCACGAGATGAACTTCGCCCGTGAGGTCGCCGACACCATCTGGTTCATGGACGCCGGCCAGATCCTGGAGCGCGCCACCCCCGAGGTGTTTTTCAGCAAACCGCAACATCCACGGGCGCAGCGCTTTATCAGCGACCTGCGCGCTCACTGAGTTCCCCGAGTCGCCACAGAGCGATCACGCCCTACCCCCACTGCCGGCCATTGTCTTATTCGAGGATCATTGCGATGCGTATCAAACAAGCCCCGTTGGCCCTGATGTTGCTCCCCCTGCTGGCCGCCACCGCCCACGCCGACCAATGGGCCGATATCCAGGCCAAACAGTCGATCAGCTGTGGCGTGTACTCCGACGTGCCGCCCTTTGCCTCGCCCAACCCGCAAAGCCGTGCACTGGAAGGCATGGATGTCGACCTGTGCACTGCGCTGGCCAAACACCTGGGCGTCAAACTGGAGCTCAAGCCGCTGTCGGGTGAAGCCCGGGTGCCTGAGGTGAAGATGGGCCGCGTGGATGTGGTGATTGCCAACCTGGCCTACACCAAGACCCGCGCCCAGCAGATCCAGTACTCCGACCCCTACTACGTGGCCAAGGAAGTGCTGGTGGTCAAGGCGCCGCTGGCTGACAAGCCGCGTTCGTACTTTGCCGGCAAGCGCATCAGCGCCACCAAGGGTTCGACCTCGGAGCAATCGATTCGCCTGGCCGACGCGGTACCGGTGACCTTCCAAGACACCGGCTCCGCCTACCTGGCGGTGCAGCAGAACAAGGTGCTGGGCGTGGTGACCAACACCATGTCGGCGAAAAAACTGGTGAGCCAGGCCAAGGCCGGCGGGGTCGACCTGGGCATCGTTGCCGAGCCGATGGCCCTGGAGCCGGTGGGCGTGGGCATGAAGCTCGAAGAGCCGGCGCTGCTGGCCAAGGTCAACGATGCGTTGTACGCCATGGACAAGGCCGGCGAGATCGACCAGATCTGGAGCAAATGGATCGGCCCGGCCACCGAGTACAACATGGTCCGTGAAGAGCGCGTGCAGAAGCTCGCCGACATGCAGTTCCAGGCCCTGGAATAACCCCGCCCAGCTCCGACACCCCGGCGCAAGGCCGGGGGTGTTTGCTGTTGGCGACCTGCACACAGCCATCCAGAAATCTTATGACCCGACAACAAAGCGCTATTGGAGCCTGCCGACAGGCCGCTCTTATGCTGTGCCTTGCCCGTTAACCCCCTCAAGAAGCCGCCCATGCCCACTTTTGCCGATCGTTTGAAAAACGTCTCTGTGTCCGCCTCTGTCGCCATGACCCAGAAAGCCCGTGAACTCACCGCCCAGGGCGTCAAGGTCATCAGCCTGTCGTCGGGCGAGCCAGACTTCCCCACCCCGCCCCACGCCATTGCGGCCGCCCATGCCGCCGCGCTGGCCGGTGACACCAAATACCCGGCCATCGAAGGGACCCCGGCGCTGAAAATGGCCATCCAGCGCAAGTTCCAGCGTGATAACCAACTGACCTATGAGCCGCACCAGATCCTCGTCGCCGGGGGCGGCAAGCAGGTGATCTTCAATGCCATGCTCGCCACCCTCAACCCCGGCGATGAAGTGGTGATCCCGACCCCGGCGTGGATCAGCTACGCCGACATCGTCAAGTTCGCCGGTGGGGTACCGGTGCCGGTGCCGTGCAGCCAGGCCAACAACTTCAAACTGCAGCCTGAAGACCTCAACGCCGCCATCACCCCACGCACCAAATGGCTGCTACTCAACTACCCAAGCAACCCCACCGGCTCCGCCTGCTCGCGCGCCGAAATGGCCGCCATCGCCGAGGTCATGCTGCACCACCCCGAGGTGTGGATCATGACCGACGACATGTACGAGCACTTGATCTACGACGGCTTCGAGTTCTGCACCATCGCCGCTGTCGAGCCGCGCCTGTATGAACGCACCCTGACCGTCAACGGCGTGTCCAAGGCCTATGCCATGACTGGCTGGCGGATGGGCTACTGTGGCGGCCCGCAAGAACTGATTCGCGCCGTAAGTAACGTCAACACGCAAAACAGCGGCGGCGTCTGCACCCTGACCCAGGCCGCTGCCACCGCGGTGCTCAACGGCCCACAGGAGCTGCTGGCCGAGCGCGCCGGGGTCTACCAGCAACGTCGCGACTACGTGCTGGGCCGCCTGGCCGACATCCAGGGCCTGAGCTGCCACAAGCCCGAAGGGGCGTTCTACCTGTTCCCCAACATCGCCGAATTTATTGGCCGCACCAGCCGCGGCGGACGCAAGATCGGCAACGACACCGACTTCTGCATGGCGCTGATGGAAGAGCACCACGTAGCAACGGTACAAGGCGCGGCCTACGGCCTGTCGCCCTTCGTGCGGCTGTCCTATGCCACCAGCCAGGCCATGCTGGAGCAAGGCTGCGACCGCATCGCCGAGTTCTGCGCCGGCCTGCGCTGATCGGCAAGCACAAAAAAACCGCCGGTATCGGCGGTTTTTTGTGCTTTCCAAACGCTGCCGACAACCGGCACGGCGTCAGAACATCGCCCGCAACCGCTGCACATCCTCCAGATAAGCCTCGATGGCCTGCTCGGCGGCAATCGCCTCTTGGGGACCTGCCTCGACAAACCGGATACGACTGCCGATGGCGGCCTGGCCGAGCCGCCACAGATCGGCGTCGATGACCCCGGCAATCTTCGGATAACCGCCGGCGGTGTTGGCGTCGCTGAGCTGGATGATCGGCTCGCCTCCCGGCGGCACCTGCACCACGCCTGGCACCAACCCGTAAGAGCGCATCTCCATGGTGGTGTGCGGCACGATCGGCTCGCCGCTCAGGCGGTAGCCGGTGCGGTTGCTCTGCGCCGAGATTTTCCAGGGCTGACGCCAGAAACGCTGCTGGTCGCGCTCGAACAACCCATATTCACCGGCGGGTATAGCGCGCAGCAACACGGTGCCATCCGGGTCGCTGGCAAAGACCTCGGCCATGGCCTGCACGGGGGGCCGCACGCCAAGCCCACCTGCCGGCAGCGGTAAGGCCGCCGTGGCGCCTGTTGCCAGCACATCACCGGCCTGCAACACGCGGCCTTCGAAGCCACCAAAGCCGCCGCGCAACGAGGTGCTGCGCGAGCCCATCAGCTCCGGCACATCAATGCCGCCGGCCACACACAGGTAGACCCGCGCGCCGCTGCGCGGGTAGCTGATACTCAGGGTCTGACCGGCCTTGACCGTTACCGCCCACCACGGCAACAGCGGTTGATCATCCAGTTGCGCCTGACCATCGGCACCGGTCAGCGCGATTGCGGTATCGGCGCCAAATCGCACTCGCAACGGGAAGGTCTGCACCTCCAGCGCCGCCAGGCCGTCGGCGTTGCCCAGCAAGCGGTTGCCGACCCGCAACGCCAGGCCGTCCATGGCGCCGCTGATCGCCACGCCAATATTGCGATACAGCGAGCGCCCGAGGTCCTGCACGGTATTTTGCGGACCGGTGGTTAGCACTTCGATCACAGTTCAATCCTCTCGGGCACGAAACGCAGGGTGTCACCCGGGGCCAGCAACGCAGGTTGCGCGGCCTGGGGGTCGAACATCGGGGTATGGGCAAAGCCGATCGAGTTCCAGCCATTGGGGCCATCCAGCACGGCAATGCCCGACTGCATACCGCCAATGGTGACCATGCCTTTGAGCATGTTCAGTGACGGGACCTTCTTGCGCGGCATGTAGATGGCCGGGTCCAGCCCACCGAGATAACCAAAGCCCGGCGCGCTGGCGACGGCAAACACGCTGTATTGGCCCTGGTGATGGCGGCGAATCACTTCGGCGTCGCTCAGCCCGCTGAAGTCACACAGCGCCGGCAGATCAATCGCGTGCTCGCCGCCGTAGACCACCGGCACCTCGATCAACCGGCCACTGCGATGCAACGGGTCGGCCTCGCGCCACAACTGCTGCAACTCGGCAAACACCGCTTGCGGCTGCAAGGGTATGGCGCTGAACACCACCAGCAGGTTGGTCATACCAGCGATGGTGGCTTGCACATCACCGCGTTGTTCCAATGACTGCGCCAGGGCCCAGATACGCCGCTGGGTTTCAAGTTCCAGCGCGCCTGGGGCCTCCAGCAGGTAGGCCCGGGCACCGATCATCGAAACACGGGCAAGCGCTTCGGGCAGATGGGCCGCAGGCGTCGATACGACCTGCGCGGTTAGGGTCATGATTCACTCCTTGGGCGAGAACGATAATGGGGTAACTCAACGCAGGGCGCGGCGCTCGCCAAGGTCAACCGCCGGCAGCCGGCTCATCACCAGCAAAGCCAGCAAGGCGCACAAGGCGCAGCCCAGCAGCCCGGTACCCAGCGCCTGAACCAGGGCCTGGCGGGCCAGTTGCAGCTCAGCCATCGGCAACTCGCCGGCCGCGCTCATCAACACCTGAGGATCGGCCAGCCGGGCCAGCGCGTGCAGATCGCCGCTGGCCTGCAGGGCGACCTGCACGTAGCGGGCGTAGAGCAGGTTGACCAACGAGGCCATCAGCGCAGTACCGAGCAGGCCGCCGACCAGGCGCAGCGACTGCTGCAGCGCCGTGGCGATGCCCAGGTATTGGCGCTCGGCGAGGGTCTGGGTGAACACCGTGAGGTTGAGAAATACAAAACCCAGGCCAAGGCCGGCCAGCAGAATCAGCCCCAGCAAGGTATTGAACCCGGCCTCTCGCCCCACTGCGGCCAGTGCGGCGCAGGCACACAACAACGCGGTAAAACCGCCCAGCGGCAGCCAGTTGGGGTTGGCCAGACGGGTCATCAGCCGGCTGTTGACGATGGCCCCCAGGGTGATGCTCAGGGCCAGCGGGGTGATCAGCAGCCCCGCCTCTGCCGGGCTGTAGCCGTAGCCGCCCTGCAGCAACAGCGGCAGGTAAAACAGCAAGGTAAACATCACCCCACCGGCCAACACCGCCAGCACAAACAACAGGCGTACGCTGCGGTCGGCAAACAACGCTCCCGGCAGCAGCGGATTGGGGCAGCGTCGCTGCTGCCAGACCAGCCCCAGCCAGGCCGCCAGGGTGATGGCTGCCAGGACCAGGCTGGTGGCCGCACTGCCATTGCTCAGGTGCTCGACGAACAGTTGCAAGCCGCCCAGGCTGAGCACCACCAACAGCGCCCCGAGCCAGTCCAGACGCACCGGCGCGCTGCGCTGTGGCCGGTACCAGGGCAGATAGCGCCAGGCAAAAAACAGCGCCAGCGCGCCCAGCGGCAGATTGAGCCAGAACACCGAGCGCCAGCCGAACTGCCCGGTCAGGTAGCCACCCAGGCCCGGGCCGATCGAGTTGATCACGCTGAACATCGTACTGAGCAGCATCTGCCAGCGCAGACGCTGTGCGGTGTCCGGGAACAGCTCGGGCACACAGGCAAACGCGGTCCCCACCAGCATGCCGCCACCGATGCCCTGCATGACTCGCCCGGCCACCAGCCACGGCATGCTCGGGGCCAGCGCACAGACCAGCGAAGCCAGGGTAAACAGGACGGTGGCCGCCAGCACGAACGGTTTGCGGCCAAAATAGTCGCCGAGGCGGCCAAACACCGGGATGGTCACGATGGACGCCAGCAAGTAGCCGGTGGCAACCCAGGCATAGAGTTCAAAGCCCTGCAGCTGGGCGACGATACTCGGCAGGGCATTGCCAATCACGGTCTGATCCAGTGCCGAGAGCATCAGCACCAGCGACACCCCCAGCATGGCGAGCAGGGCTTGGCGAAAAGTCAGGGCAGCAGGTTCGGCGATCATCGAGTACTCGGGCCAGCGGCAAAAAAACGGTCACCTGGCCACGTTACGGCCCCCGGAGCCGGAGGCAAAAGAGGAGTTCGCTCTGTACGGATAAGCCAGCCTTATGACCGCCCGCAGCCGCCTTTCAGGCGGCAAGCGTTGTGCACGCTGACGGGCACGCCCCGCGCTGGCGCCCGACAATGGCGCACCGGGTGCCATAGGCAGCGCTTATGACCGCCTCAGGGGCTGGCCCGCTGCTTGCTACGCGTACCGGACCGTATACGCGAGTACTGCTGACATGAACCTGCGCCGCCTCAAATATTTCGTGAAGATCGTCGACATCGGCAGCATGACCCAGGCCGCCGACATTCTGCACATCGCCCAGCCGGCCCTGAGCCAGCAACTGGTGACGCTGGAGGCCGAGATGCAGCAGCAATTGCTGATTCGCACCAAGCGCGGCGTGACGCCCACCGAAGCCGGCAAGGTGCTCTACGCCCATGCTCAGTTGATTCTGCGTCAGTGCGACCAGGCCATGAGCGATGTCACCTCCAGCAGCCGTGCCCTGTGCGGCAACGTCTCGGTCGGGCTGGCGCCTGGCACCGCGGCCTCAAGCCTGTCAGTACCGCTGATGCGCCGGGTACGCGAACTGCATCCGGGCATCACCCTGTACCTGAACGAAAACTTCGGCACCACCCTCAGCGAACTGATCATGAACGGTCGCATGGACATGGCCGTGCTGTACGGCGGCCGCGAGATTCATGGCTTGTCATTCGCCCCGCTGCTGCGCGAGCAGTTGTACCTGGTCAGCGGTGAGGCGCGCTTTGCCGACCTGCCGCAGATTCCACTGGCAGCGGTGGCCGGGCTGGACCTGCTGCTGCCACGCCCCTACAACGTGATGCGCCGCCTGGTCGACGAGGCGTTCAGCCAGGCCGGGCTGAGTGCCACGGTGATCGCTGAAGTGGAGTCGGCCACCACCTTGGCCAGCGCAGTGGGCGAATGCTTTGCCTCGACCATCCTGCCGGAGTCTGCGGCACGCGCGCTCAGTGAGCATCAGGACGTTCATCTTTGCCGCATCGTCGACCCCGGCATCGAAGCACCGCTGACCCTGTGCCTGTCAGGCCATCTGCCGCTGTCGGTGCCGGCCCAGGCCGTCAAGGGTATCCTGCTGGAATTGATCGCACAGATGCGCGGCACCCTGAGCAGCGCCCGGGACTGAGCGCTGCGCAGGGCGTGGAGGTCAAGCGTGAGGTCAGCCCTTGACCGCGCTTGCGGGCACCTTGTCAGCCACTACCAGCGGCGCTTCAGGCCGACGTGCGTAGCGCTGCGCCAGCCAGGCGCAGACCATCAACTGGATCTGGTGGAACAGCATCACCGGCAGAATCAGCAAGCCGATCGTGCTACCGGCAAACAGTACCTGGGCCATGGGTACGCCGGTGGCCAGGCTCTTTTTCGAGCCGCAGAACAAAATGGTGATACGGTCTTCAACACTGAAGCCCAGCAATTTGCCCAGCAGCGCAGTGATGCCCAGGGCGATAGCGAGCAGTACGCAGCACCCCAGCACCACCCAGAGCAGCATCACAGGCGGCACCTGTTGCCACAAACCACCAATCACGGCAGCACTGAATGCCGAGTAGACCACCAGCAGGATCGAGCTCTGGTCGACGTACTTGAGCCAGTTCTTGTTGCGCCCTACCCAGTTGCCGATCCAGCGCCGGGCGATCTGACCGGCAATGAACGGCACCAGCAGTTGCAGGCTGATCTTGCGGATCGCTTCCAGGGTCGAGCCACTGTCACCGTGCACGTTCATCAGCAAGGCCACCAGCAACGGCGTGAGGAAGATACCGATCAGGCTGGAGGCTGCCGCACTGCAAATGGCCGCCGGGATATTGCCCCGTGCCAGGGACGTAAAGGCAATCGCCGACTGCACGGTAGCCGGCAGCGCACAGAGGTACAGAAAGCCCAAGTACAGCTCAGTACCCACCAGCGGTTGCAACACCGGCTTCATTGCCAGCCCGAGCAGCGGGAACAGGACGAAGGTGCAGCAGAACACCAGCAAATGCAGGCGCCAGTGGCCGGCACCGGCCAGAATGGCTTCGCGTGACAGCTTGGCGCCGTGCAGGAAGAACAACAGGGCGATGGCGATGTTGGTGATCCAGTCGAACGCCACGGCAACCTGGCCACTGGCCGGCAGGAAGGTGGCGGCGACGACCACCGCAAGCAACGTGAGCGTGAAGTTGTCCGGCAAGAAACGCGAACGGGCCATGGGTAAAGGTCCTTATGAGCAAAATAGCCTGCACACCTTAACGCTGATTGGATGTTCCGGCTAACGCGACAATGGCATCAAATGTCGATTAACGGACAATCTGCGCAGTTTGATGGCCTTATGGAACCTAACAACGGCACCTGCGTCCTATGCCCGGCAACCGGCAAGCACCCGGTTGACCCTGCGCAGGCACACCGTTGCCGCGCCTGTGCCACATCCCACTGGAGTCATCATCGACATGAACGTCTCGTTCCGCCCGCACTGGCTGCTCGCCCTCGCCCTGCCCCTGGCCCTGATCGCCTGCGGCAATGACGAACCCAAGCAGCGCGCAGCTTTTACCGAGTTCCTGCAAACCCGCATCGTCGACAAACCCGGTGTCCGGGTGCCCAAGCTGACCGCCGAAGAGTCCAAGTCGTTTGGCGACTACACCCGCCATTACGCAGTGATCAGCGATTTCAACGGTGACATGGACACGGCAGCCAAACCGCTCAGCGGCCTGTTGCAAAAAGGTGCAGTGCGTTCGCTCAACGATGTGATCGACCGCCGCGAAGACATCAAGACCGCGCAGGCCGGTCTCAACGACATGGGCGTGCAGCTCAAGGAGCACAAGGCCAAGGCCGACAGCGCCCACGCCCAGCTCAAGCAGCCAGACGATTTGAAGGTGGTGTATGACAAGGCCTATGCAAAGACCGTGAGCGTGCCGGCCGATACCTTTCTGGAGGTTCTGCCGCAGATCAATGGCACCCTGGACAGCAGCCTGAAAGTTGCTGACTACGTGACCGCGCACAAAGAGCAGATCGATATCAAAGGCCCGGTGGTCACTGTCAAGGATCCGAACGTACAGGCAGAGTTGAATACCCTGCTGCAGGAACTCAACAGCCAGGCGCAAGCCGTGCAGAAGGCCCAGCAGAAGTTGCAGGGTGTGATGCTCGGGCGTTGATTCTCGCGCAGCGGCGCTGCGCTGCTGCGCCGTCCTGGCACAGTAGCGCAGTCATAGGCTGTAACGTTCCAGCAATTGCGGTAACGAATCTGCCGTGGGTAGATTTCCGTGAACCTCTATTCAGGAAGCCAACCATTGGACTCTCTCACCCAGGCTGTGCTCGGTGCCGCCATTCAAGGTACGGTCTTGGGCCGCGTACAGGGCAGGCGTTCGTTGCTGTATGGCGCAGCATTAGGCACGCTCCCCGACCTGGATGTGCTGATCAGGTACGCTGACCCCGTGTCGCAGATGACCTTCCATCGCGGCTTCTCGCACTCTGTCTTTGTCCTTACAGCGCTTGCCCTGCTGCTGGCCTGGGGGGTTCATTGGCTAGCCAGGCGGCGCTGGCCGGATAAGGGCTATACCTATACCAGACTGTTCGTGGCCTTCTGGCTGGTACTGCTGACCCATCCGCTGCTCGACTCATTCACGGTCTTTGGAACCCAACTGTTCTGGCCGTTGCAGTGGGTGCCAGAAAGCTGGTCAGCGGTTTTCATCATTGATCCTGTCTACACCGTGCCACTGCTGGCGGCTGTTAGCTACGCGCTGGTCAAAGGTCTTGCCGGACGTGCGACCTATGTCATGGGAACGGCGCTATTGCTGAGCACGGCTTACCTTGGCTTGTGCCTGGCGGGCCGGGTGGTCATCGAGCAGCGGTTTGCCTCGGTGCTGAGCCAGCAAGGTGTCATCGTAGCTGACGTGCGCGCGGTCCCGATGGCGTTCAACAGCCTGGTATGGCGGGTAATGGCCAAGGCGCCGAATGGGGAGTACTACGAGGGTGTGAGCAGCATCTTTGACCGGGCGCCCCCGGAAATGCAGCGCCATCGTTTCAACCTTGAACTGGCCAAGCCGCTGACCGACGTGCCATTGCATGATCGGCTGCGCTGGTTCACCGATAACTGGCTGCGGTACGACATCGTTGCCGGGGGCTTGATCGTCACCGACCTGCGCATGGGTACGCCTGGCAACTACACCTTTCGCTTCAGAATGGCCCAGCGCAATGCCGCTGGCAGCTGGGAAGCAATCACCCCTCAGAGGCATCGCAGTGCGGGCCCTGATGCTCTGTTCAATCGCCAGGACCTCAGCCTGATCTGGCAACGCATCCTCGATCAACAGCCACCGCTGCCTCTGGCAGCATGGACCAGCAGATATCTGGCTGAGACCGAGGGGCAGTGAACACAAGCACTGCATGCCTTTGTGGGAACGAGCTTGCTCGTGAAGGGGCCGGTAAAGTCACAGCATATGTAGTGTTTTCACTGGCCTCTTCGCGAGCAGGCTCGCTCCCTCAGGGTAGGTTGAAGAGTCAGGCGGTCGTCTTGCGCACCGCCGGTTGCTCGAACCGGACGGCTTCAGCAGCCATCAGCGACGCTGAACGGGCCTCAAGCAGCGGCGCATTGGCAAACAGGCTGCGGGTCAGGCTGTAGCCGGTCAGCAGCATGTAGAACGCGATCGGCAGGCCCACCACGATACTTGCCATCTGGATCGCCACCAGCCCGCCAGCAATGATCAGGCTGGCGGCAATCGCCCCTTCCAGTACACACCACAGTACCCGTATCCAGTTCGGCGGGTTGATGCTGCCCAGTGAGTTGAGCATGCACAGCACCTGGGTGCCGGCATCGGCCGCGGTGACGAAGTGCACGGCCAGCAGCAGGCAGACAATCACACTGAGAATACCGCCCACGGTCGGCCCGTCCAGACGCTCAAGCAGGGTGAACATCGCCAGGGTGGTTTCCTTGCGGGTCGCCTCCAGCACCGGGCCACCCTTGAACTCGCCAGCGGCCTGTTGTTCGGCCACCGGCAACTGCGCATAAGCGTGGCGGGCCTGCTGTTCGTCCTTGAGCGACGCGCCGCCGAACACCGCCATCCACAAAATTGTCACCATGGTCGGTACCAGCAGCGCCCCGAACACCAGTTCACGGATGGTCCGGCCCCGGGAAATACGCGCGATGAACAGGCCCACGAACGGCCCCCAGGTCATCCACCACGGCCAGTAGAACGCAGTCCAGCTTTTCTGCCAGTCTGTATTGGCCTGGGTGTCGGTCCAGAAGCTCATGGCGACGATGTTCTGCAGGTAGTCGCCGGTCGATTCGAATGCCAGGTTCATGATGTAGTTGGTCGGCCCCAGGGTCAGCACCACCAGCATCAGGCCGAAGGAGATCCACATGTTCAGGGTCGAGAGGCGCTTCATGCCCTTCGACACCCCGGCCACCAGCGAGATTGAGGCAATGATCGTCACCACGGCGATGATCGACAGCTTGAAACCCATGCTCACTGGCACGCCGAACACCTGATGCAGGCCCATGTTGATCTGCTCGACCCCCAGCCCCAGCGACTGGGAAACGCCGAAAGCCGTCACCGCACCGCCGACAATGTCCACGGTATGACCAATCGGCCCATAGATGCGCTGACCAATCAGCGGATAAAGGATCGAGCGCAGCGCCAGCGGCAGCCCTTCGCGGTAGGCGTAATAGGCCAGGCCCAGGCCGATGATGGTAAAGATTGCCCAAGGGTGCAGCCCCCAGTGCAGCAGGGTAATGCGCATGGCCATCGACGCGGCCTGATCGGTCATCCCCGCAGTGAACGGGTTGCTGGCGTAATGCAGCACAGGTTCTGCGACCGACCAGAAGATCAGCCCAACGCCCATCCCGGCGCTGAACAGCATGGCAATCCAGGCGGCAAAGCTGAACTCTGGCGCTTCATCGGGGCGGCCCAGTTTCAGACTCCCGTGGCGGCTGAAGGCGATCACGATCAACAGCGCCAGGACGCCGCTGACCAAGGCCAGGTAGAACCACTTGAGATTATCCAGAATGGCGTCGGAAGCGCCTTTGAACACCCCCGCTGCCTGGTCACCATAAGAAGCGCAGAGGATCACGAACGCGACGACGATGGAGATCGACCCCACCGTCACAATAGGGTTGAGGCCTTTGAACAGGCCTTGTTTTGCACGCATCAACGATGTCCTTCTTATTCTTGGAAAATGGGTGAAGCGTCCCCCTGCGGGAGCGGGCTTGCCGGAGTGCCGGACCACAGCGAAAAGGCCGGAAAATTCACGGCATCTGCTGCGAGTGTGCCGCCGTCTTCGCCAGCAAGCTGACTCCCACCGAGCTGCCAGAACAGCAGTGGGCTTACAGATCGACCACCAGGTCCGAGGTCGGGCGGCTGCAGCACAACAGGCGCAGGCCCTTGTCAATCTCACGCTGGCGGATGCCACCGTTGTGGTTCATTTCCACGCTGCCTTCCAGCACAGCGGTCTTGCAGGTGCCGCACACGCCCTGGCTACACGACGACGGCACCACTGCGCCAGCGGCTTTCGCCGCCGCCAGCACAGTCTGGCTGGCGGTCATGGTGAATTGCTTGCCGGAACGGGCCAGGCGCACGGTAAAGGTGCCCTGCTCCTGGCCTGGAGTGGCGGCTGGCGCAGGCGCTTCGACCACCACTTCGGCAGTGATATCGAAGCTCTCCTGGTGGTAGCGCTGCATGTCGAAGCCGGCACTGCCGAGCAGCGACTTGACCGCGTCCATATAGCCCTTGGGTCCACAGGTAAAGACTTCACGCTCCTGGTAGTCAGGGATCTGCTGTTGCAGTTGCTCGACCGACAGGCGCCCTACCGGCCCGCTCCAGTCAGGCTCGTCGCCCAGCCCCTCGCAGAAAAACAGGGTGCGCAAGCGTGGCATCGAGCGCTCCAGACGCGCCAGCTCATCACGAAAAATGATGTCCTTGGGGGTGCGCGCGCTGTGCACGAAGACAATGTCCAGATCCGCGTGCAGGTCAGCAGCGGCGCGGGTCATGGCCATTACCGGGGTGACCCCGGAACCGGCCGACAGGTACAGCAGTTTGCGCGCCGGTGCCGCCACCGGGGTGAAGATCCCGGCAGGTCCCGAGGCTGCCAGTGCATGACCGGCGCGCAGGTTATCGTGCAACCAGTTGGACACCGCGCCGCCCGGCACCCGCTTGACGGTAATCGAGAAGGTGAACGGCCGGGTCGGCGTCGAGGACAGCGTGTAGCAGCGTGAGACGCTCTGCCCATCGATGACCGGCGATACGGTGAGGAACTGCCCCGGCTCATAAGCCAGTGCAGAATAATCCGGGCAATGGAAAGTAAAGGTCTTCACGTCGTGGGTTTCATCCACGACGCTCAGGCATTCGATGCGCCTGGTATCGCCGCTGCCCCACTGGGCGCCATAGGCGCTCCAGTGGTCGGTGTCGGCAAAGCGCTGGTCAGCACGCAGGCTGGCCACGTTCTGCTGCAGCTTCTCGAGCATATTCATCGGCGGTCAGACTCCGTGGGCGGCGAGGCGCGCGCGATACCAGCGAGCAAACTGGTCGACATACGGCTCGGTGAATTCGGAATACGGGCCAGGCGCGAACGCCGGGTCCTGAGTGCCGCTCTGGGTGATCGCCACCAGTGCCGCGTCTTGCTGGGTGGTCGCCACCCAGACTTCGGTGAGCCGCTTGAGGTCATAATCGACGCCTTCTACGGCGTCCTGATGCACCAGCCATTTGGTGCGCACCAGAGTGCGGTCCGGCGACAGCGGGAAAATCCAGCTGATCATCGCGTGGTCGCTCATCACGTGCGCCCAGGCGTTGTTGCCCCACATGTGCGTATCGCCCAGATCGCGCCGGGTCAGGTTGCCCAGCAGCTTGGTGCAGGCCACTTTGGTGTCGAGTGTCTGCGACTCGCCGGCGCCTGCGATGATCATCCGCTGGGTGCGAAATTGAGTCGGCGCGTTGTCGTCCAGGTGCTCGACAGTCTCATACAACAGGCCGTCGCTGGCCCAGCTGGCTTCGATACCGGCCTTGCGAATCTGATAGGCGTCATAGGAGGCCCGATCGGCTTCGCTCATTTCTTCCAGGCTTACCCCCAGGTCTTCAGACTGATAGGAGACGATCAGTTCCGGGTGGGTGCCTTCGCAGTGGTAGCACTCGCGGTTGTTCTCCATCACCAGTTTCCAGTTGCCGTTCTCGACATAGTCCAGCTCGTAGGCAATCCGGGTTTTGCTCAGGTCAAACGGCTCGAAACGCGGTGCCATCGCCGCCTGTAAATTGGCGATGTCCTCAGGCGGGTTGTCGGCCAGACACACCAGTACATGGGCGCCGACCACCACGCAATTGACCGGGATCAGACTGCGGCACTTGGGATCAAAGCCTTTGCCCATATTCTTGGCATGCTTGAGGCTGCCGTCCAGGTCGTAAGTCCATTGGTGATAAGGACACACCAGCATGCCCACAGTGGACTTGCCGGCCGGTTTGAGGCGTGCGCCACGATGACGGCAGACATTGCGGTAGGCGCGAACCTGCTCATCGTCGTCACGTAACACCAGAATCGAAGTCTTGCCGATATCCACCGCATACACATCACCCGGCTCCGGCACGTCGGCGGTGACCGCAACGGTGATCCAGTGTTTGTGAAAGAACACATCGACATCGGTCTCGAAAACATCCTGGCGACTGTAAAGTTCGCCATCCATGCCAAAACCGGGGCGGCGTGCATCGAGCAATTCGCTATGCGATTTGTTGGGTGAAGTACTCATGTTGACCCTCAGGCACTTATTTTTTTGTTTGTTAACCCAGCACAGGTTTGAGTGAATTATCAAAGTGCCCCGAAAGTGCGTCAATGCGCTTAATTTTACTTCTCCCATCACTTCAGGTTATTCAGCAATTTCCTGCACCTGAACCGCTTGGGTTTTTACTTGCAGCCATTGCGCAATCGCCAATACATCCGGATTAACACAATGACCATGTGGCACCACCAGGTAATAAGCATCTTTGGGGCGCACGACAAACGGCTCCAGCCGGACCAACGTGCCGGCGTCAATAAAGTGCTCCACCATGCGCCCCCAGCCTAACGCCACACCATAACCGTTCAACGCGGCCTGCACCGCGTCGGTATATAAACTGCAACGCAAGTTGTACTTCAGCCCGGCCAGGTTCACCCCTTCATCCTTGAACCAGCTTTGCCAGGTCACCCAGCCTTCGGAGGTGGCGTCAGCATCCAGCAAACCGGCACCGGCCAGTTCATCGAGGCTCAGCGGTATGGGATTGCGCGCCAGCCAGGCCGGCGAGCACACCGGGAAGACCTCTTCTTCGAATAGCAACAGCGCGTGGCCGTCGTCCCACTCGCCGTTGCCAAAGCGCACATCCAGATCAAAATCCGGGGTACGCAGGTTGCCGGTGAACATCTGGGTGGCAAGGCGCAGACGGATATGCGGCAAGGTCTCGCTGAGGCTGGCCAGCCGCGGCATGATCCGGCAATGCGAGAACGTGGCGGTCGAGCCCAGCACCAGTTCGCGCTTGTCACTGCCCTGGGTGATCTGGTCAAACCCACTGGCAATTTTTTGCAGCGACTCGGAGATGATGGCAAATAACGTCTCGCCGCCTTCGGTCAGGTAGATGCTGCGGTGCAGGCGCTGAAACAGCTGCACGCCGATATTCTCTTCCAGCACCTTGATCTGTTTGCTGACCGCCGCCTGGGTGACGCCCAGCTCCTTGGCGGCCAGGGTAAAGCTATTCAGCCGTGCGACTGATTCGAACTGTAACAGGGCAGTCATCGACGGGATGATGCGCCGGTAACCCTTCTGGGTACTGCCAGCTTGCTGGGTTTTCATTATTGTTCCGCAATCAGGTTTTAACGAATCAGGTTTTAACGAATCAGGTTTTAACGAACAGCTAGCAATAAACAGGCCGACAACGCATGGAGCCTATCGCTCGGGTCGCCATCGTCCGGTCATCGCGCTCAGGCCGCGGCCAATATAGATATCCGCACACCGCCCTACAATAGCGAAGCCAGGCAGCAGCACCCTGCATAACCTGAACTCATGCAAGAGACACTTTAAGTTATCCAGCCATTGACCACCCCGACACCCGCCAACCCGACCTGCCGCCCGATCATACAATTTGACCCATCCATACAATCAAGCCCTTGCCACCGGGATTAAAGTGAATCAAGTTCTGCAAACACAAGCCCCCCTTAGTGCGCAATGAACGATAATTAATAAAAACAACGCCTTGTTAGCAGGCCATCTTTCAACCCACGCCTGCAACAAATAAATCGCCCTACCTTTTTACTCGCTCACTGTGCTGAGCGGCCTGCCAATCACCAGCCGGCATCCAGAACGTTTAGTTGGGTCTCAGGCATTAATTGGTCACAACTATAATAAAGAGGGTCGTATGAGTGATACCGATGAAATCCTTGCGGTAAAGAACATCTTCAAGGTCTTTGGTCCGAATCCGGACATGGCCATGCAGATGTTGCGCAACGGAGCCGATAAAAACGAAATATTCAGCAAAACCGGCCATGTGGTCGGTGTCTTCGACGCCAGCTTTTCGGTCAAACGCGGCGAAATCTTCGTCATCATGGGCCTGTCCGGTTCGGGCAAGTCGACCATGGTGCGGCTGTTCAACCGGCTGATCGAACCCACCTCCGGCAGCATTCATCTCAACGGCAAGGAAATCACCGGGCTGTCTGATAAAGACCTGCTGGATGTACGTCGGCGGGAAATGGCCATGGTGTTCCAGTCGTTCGCCTTGATGCCGCACATGAGCGTGCTGGAGAACACCGCTTTCGGTCTGGAAATTTCCGGCGTGGCCGAAAAAGAGCGTCACGCCCGTGCCAGTGAAGCGCTGCGCCAGGTCGGCCTGGGCGCCCATGAGCACAGCTACCCGCACCAATTGTCCGGTGGCATGCAACAACGGGTCGGCCTGGCCCGCGCGCTGGCCAACGACCCGACCATCCTGTTGATGGACGAAGCGTTCTCGGCGCTCGACCCGTTGATTCGTCACGAGATGCAGGGTGAACTGATCCGCCTGCAGGCCGAGCAGCAACGCACCATCATTTTCATCTCTCATGACATCGAAGAAGCCATCCGGATCGGCCACCGCATCGCGATCATGGAAGGCGGTCGGGTGGTGCAGATCGGCACTCCGCAGGAGCTGATCAACCAGCCGGCCAATGACTACGTACGCACCTTCTTCAAGGGCTTCGACAGCTCGCGGGTGCTCAAGGCCGGTGATGTGGCGCGCCTGGACCCTGGCATCGTGTGCAAACTCAATGGCAAGGCGCCACAGTTCAAAACCGGCAACGATTACGGCTATCTGATCGACGAGCATGGCCACTTGTTGGGCGTGGTCGACACCGATGCGAGCGGTGTTCCGGCGCCAGAACGCTATCGCCTGCATGAACAGCAGCCGGTGTACACCGACACCCCGCTGCACGAAGTGCTCGGCATCGTCGCCCGCCTGCCCTACCCGGTTCCGGTACTGGACCGTGGCGGTGCGTTCAAGGGCACGATTTCCAAGACCCTGTTGCTCCAGACCCTGAGCCGCGACTAAGCGCCCACGCCAAAAAGAGGTAGCCCCCATGTCCGAATTCAGCCTTCTCGATCCATTCCAGTCGATGACCATTCCCTTGGGTGACTGGGTAGAAGCCGCC
>NZ_JAMYDZ010000019.1:0-121464 GCF_024129905.1 Pseudomonas sp. 21LCFQ010
GAACACCATGGCGTGATCACGTGGTTTGAATGGGGGGCGGGCTTTGCCCGCCATCGCGGAATCTATCCGCGATGGCATTATAAAATGCCCATTCATCGGGGGATGATGAAAGACAGTTGGCTCCCACCGTATTTCAAGGCAGAACCGGGTGGGAGCGGCCGTATTTGAGATCAGGATCGAGGTGGGAACGACCTTGGTCGTGAAGGCTGTTTTCTTGGCGCTACAGGGGCTATCGGGATTGGCCTATTCACGAGCTGGCTCGTTCCCACAGTATTTCAAGGCAGGAACCGGGTGGGAGCGGCCGTATTTCAGATCAGGATCGAGGTGGGAACGACCTTGGTCGTGAAGGCTGTTTTCCAGGCGCTCCAGAGGCTATCGGGATTGTTCTATTCACGAGCTGGCTCGTTCCCACAGTATTTCAAATCAGCAAGCGTGTGAGCATGCCAAGTCGCTTTAACTCATCGGCACCAGGCAGCTTGTTTTTTAACGGTCTGTCAGCGCACCCGCTCACGGCTCTGCACCGTAAGGTCCAGAGCCTGCTGCATGTCCAGGCGTGCCGAGCGGCCAACGTCCTGGTTGTCCAGTTGGTAGCTGCGTTCGGACGGCAGGATCGGTGCGGTGAGGTCTTCGGCATCGGTGGGCTCGAAGTCGTAGTTGTCACCGATGGTCATCGAGCTGCGGCGCAGCAGCATGCGCAGTTGCGCCGGTTGCAACTGCGCATTGATCGACAGCATGGTCGCCACAAGGCCGGCGACCATTGGCGTGGCATAGGAGGTGCCGCAATGCACGCTACCGGTCTGCCCGGCGTCGCGGGTCGAGGCATGGGCGCAGGCGGCAGCGGTGATGTCGACGCGCTTATCAATGTTCGATGAACTGCGTTTGACCGCATAGCCAGGGTCTTGCACGGCCAGGCCAGGCTGCTCGCTGCGCTGATGGCCGCCGACCACCAGCAGTTGTTCGGTGACGAACGAGGAGGGCAGGCGGTATTCGTCGGTGCTGGAAAACGACGAGCCGTTACCCGCCGAGTTCACCACCAGCACGTCCGGGTGTTCGCGGCGCAGCCAGAAGAAGAACTCTTCGAGCAGCTCTTCATAACCACTCATGGCCAGCCCCGAGCGCAACAGCGAATCCACCTCGGTGCCGTCCACGGTCTTGGCCCCGACCCGATGAATGCCCCAGCTCCAGTTGAGCACCCGCACGCCGTCTTCGACCAGGTTCACCGAGGCGGCGATATTGGCGGTGATCCCGGCATCAGAATTACGCTCCACGATCACCTCGAAACCGCCGGAATGCTTGTCCAGGCTGCGCAACAGGCCGGTGTTGCCGCCGTTGTCCCAACCTGCAGCGAGAATCCCCGCCACGGTGGTGCCGTGGCTGTCCGGCTTGCTGGCGTCACGGGCATAGACGCAGGTGCGCGGCAGCGCGCAGGCGCCGATATAGTCGCTAAAATCGGCGGTGTCGAAATCCACACTGCGCTCGATCAGGCCGATGCGCACCGGTTGCGGCTGGATGGGCGACTGGCGGCCGGGGATGCGCCGCTGGTAGTAATTGACGGCATCGACAAAGCGATTGGCAGCCCACTCGTCCGAGTCCGGCGCGGGTTTACGCGGTTCTTGCCGGCGTACCGGCGGCTGTTCAGCCTCCTCGGCAGCCGACTCTTCAATCACCACCGCATCGACACTGATCTCACTGCCCAGACGCAACACCAAGGCATCGCGCTGCACCAGATCGGTGGCGGGCAGGCGCAGTTGATACAGGTTGAGCGGCGCAATGCTGCCGACCACCGTAGCGCCATATTTGTCGGCCAACTGCTGCGCGGCCAGGCGGCCATCCTGATTTTCTTCGATCAACACGCTGACCAGATTCACGTAGGTGGTCAGGCCATCCATGTTCTTCGCCACTTCATCCGCTTTGGCTGCCACTACATGACTGTTGCGCAGGGTCAGCCAGGCCGCATTGCTGGCCCGCGTGCCGTCTTCCAGCCACAGCGGGCCGCTCTGCCGGCCATGGCTGTCGAGGGTCAGGCGCAGGTTCTGGCCGTCGCGTTGCACCGCGTTTGCCGGCAGGCTCTGGCCGGCAAGTTTCAGGCTGGGCGTGTGCTGTGTCATACCGCGCACGGTCAGGCACCAGGTCTGGCGCTGGCTGTCGAGCAGATCGCCGCAGCGCGCCAGTTGCTCCAGGCGCAAGGGTTCTTGGGCCACAGCCATACCGGACAGTGCAAGAAAAGTGGTCAGAGCGGCAGGGCGCAAAGGCATGGCGGAGTGTCCTGGATCAGCGGGGTGCTGTTCGGACTGCGGGCATGGCGGGTTTGTTCACTGCCCAGTGGCGCTTCCTTGCGCCGGGCAAGAGGCTCAGAAGCTGTATTTGGCGGTCAGCATCAGGTTACGCGGTGCGCCATAGGTGTCGCCGCCGTAGGTCACTGCGTTGGAAATCGACGCATAGTATTTACGGTCGAAAATGTTGTTGGCGTTCACTTGCAGGTCCAGGTTCTGGTTGACCTTGTAGCCGGCCATCAGGTCGGTCAGCACGTAGCTGCCTTGTTCCAGACGGTAGTTGCCGTTGAGCACGGCGAAGTCGTTGTACATGCGGCTCTGCCAGGACAGGTTGCCGCCCACGCGCAGTTTTTCCAGTTGGCCCTGGAACTGATAACGGGTGGTCAGCTTGAACAGGTGTTCTGGAGTGTCGGTGTCGAAACGCTGGTTCACGTTCTGCGGTGCGGCGTCATCCTTGATGGTGTGCACGCGGGCATAGGTATAGCCGCCGCCGACCTGCCAGTTTTCGGTCAGTGCGCCTTGCAGTTCCAGGTCGATACCCTGGCTGCGCACTTCGCCGGAGGCTTCATAGCAGGCCGATTGCGGGCAGTTCGGTACGAACACCTGCACCGCACGGTTTTGCTGGTCGACGCGGAACAGAGCCAGGCTGGCGTTCAGCGCACCGTCGAAGTACTCGCCCTTGATGCCGATCTCGTAGTTCTTGCCGACTATGGGCCGTACCGGGGTGCCGGAGGTATCCAGCGAGCTTTGCGGGGTGAAGATATCGCTGAAGCTGGCGTATACCGAGTGGTGCGCGTCCAGGTCGTAGATCAGGCCGGCGTAGCGGGTGACGTTGCGGGTCACCTTGTAGTCGCCGGCGCCGCTGCGGTTGTCGTAGTCGTACCAGTCCAGGCGGCTGCCCAGAATCAGCTTCAGCGGGTCGGCCAGGTTCAGGCGAGTGGTCAGGTACACGCCATCCTGGGTGGTGATGTTATGGCTGTCGTTGGTGCGCACGAAATCCGGCTTGGCGCCATCGAGCGGCCAGTAGAGGTTGTACGGGCTGTAGTTGTGAGTGGTCCGGTCATAGACACGCTTGCTGGCGCCGACCACCAGCTCATGAGTACGGCCGAAGGCGTCGAACGGGCCGCTGACCATCGGGGCGCGACAAGCCCCGCCGTTCAGTGCGGGGAAGGATAGCGCGGACGGCTTAGCCGTCCCTGGCGGCAATGGGGTGTCTGCTGCTGTTTGATGGACGCACCGCCACAGGATGATGCGCAGTAACACGGTGACACAGATGCTCTTCTACGGCGGTATTTCGTTACAAAGACCCCATGGGCATGCACCTTGAAAACACCGTGCCATCCGCGCCTAATGTCGTCTTCATTGCTCATGGCTCAAGAGCAGCATGCAACGACTTCAAGCCTTCAAGTACGAACTCATGCCAGACGGCTGGCAGGAGCGGCAAATGCGCCGCTTTGCGGGCTCCTGTCGCTTCGTCTTCAACAAGGCGCTGGCGTTGCAGAAGGAGCGCCACGAGCAAGGCGAGAAGAAGCTCGGCTATGCGGGCCTGTGCAAGTTGCTGACCGAATGGCGCAATAGCCCGCAAACCGCATGGCTGGCCGATGCGCCTGTTCACCCATTGCAACATGTTCAGGTGTGTGGGGTGTGGTTTCGAAGGCAACGCCGATGTGGTCGGCGCGATGAATGTACTAAGGGCGGGACACGCCCGGTTAGCCTGTGAAGTGAGCGCAGAGGTCATGGCGCCAGCAGCAGGAACCCACCGAAGCGACTTGGGGCGGCTCGATGCCGCGCCTGAGCGCCGTAGGAATCTCTGGCCTTCAGGCCGGGGAGGATGTCAACGTCCAGGCCAGCCATCGACGAGCCCCAGAAGTAGTTTGTCTTGTCCTTCTGGTGCGAGAAACCCAGGGTCAGAGTGCTGTAAATGTTTGTAAAAAGCCGCGCTGAGGGCTGGTAGATGAGAGGCCGGAGCCGTCGGGAATATTGACTGGCAAGGGGGCAGCTATCTTCCGGCGATGGGCATTTTTATCCGTTGCGCGATAACATCCGTACTCAAGGCCAGACTGGCGGACAAGGATCATCATGCGATTTTTAAAACCGTTATCAATGGCCGCGCTGCTGATTATGGTGGTGGGGTGTGGGCAACAACAAAGCGCGCCTTGTCCTGAGGCCGGGCAGGATTTTCTAGAGAAATCGATTCGCGCCTACTTCGACAGATTTCCTCCCAAGGGTGGAGGGGAGGGCGTCAGGATTCTTTCAGATGCCACTTACAACCCGGCCCATCGGCTCTGGTCAGTTTCTGTTGATGTGCCTGACAACAAGTACTATGCGATGGTGAGTTGCAACGGCCATACAGAGCTGTCGTCAAGAGCGCTGTCTGAAACGTCTCGCTAGGATGCCACACAGCATTTAAAGAAATCGCAGAGGCATTCCCCGCAATTGATGCCGATTCATGTTGATTTCCAGACAGCAGCGAGTCGGTTCAAGGGCTCAGCAAGCGGGTACCCGTAGCGAGTGATGCGTGCCCGTTCCGCCCGATAAGCTCGGGTCTTTTTTACTGTCTGCGTCTGGCCAATTCGTTGCGGTTAAGATGGCGGTCTTTCCATGTCTGGTTCGATGTCTTGTTGATGACCGCCTTCTACCTCAAATTGCTCATCACTCCCACGCTGATGCTGGTCATCTCTCTGGCGGCCAAACGCTGGGGTACGCATATCGGCGGTTTACTGTCCGGGCTGCCGATTACTTCTGCGCTGGTGATGCTGTTTCTCAGTCTTGAACAAGGCGCCGGGTTTGCCTTGCAGGCGGTGCCGGGGGCGCTGGCCGGGTTGGCGGCAATTCAGGCGACTTACCTGTTTTACTTTCTGGTGACCCGTAAAGTCGGGGCCTTTATCGGCTGCATCACGGCACTGATGGCTTATGCGGCGACCGCTTTGGCAATCAGTGGTGTGGGCGCGCCGCTGGTGTCGATCATTGCCACCTTGTTGTTGGTCGCGGCGAACATCGTGCTCACGGGTAAAGAGGCGCAGACCCGCAAGGCCAACTATGTAGCGCTGCCGCGGTGGGTCATTCCGATGCGCATGCTCACCGCAACGCTGTTGTTACTGGCAATTACGGCCAGCGCCGAGTGGCTGGGCCCTGTGATCAGTGGCTTGCTGGCACCGATCCCGGTGATTGCCTGGCCATTGGCAGTATTTGCCCATGTGCAGGGCGGGCGCTATGAACTGGGCGCCATCGTGCGTGGCAACGCCATCGGCGCGGTGGGCGTGGTGGGCTTTTACCTGGCGCTGCAGCACTCGATTGTGCAATGGGGCGTGGGGGCGTCGCTGAGCGTGGCGGTGGTGTTGGCGGTGCTGGTCACGGTGGGATTGGCCCGGTTGGTCAGGACGCGTTAGCAAGTCGTGCCTTGGATATTCATCTGCCGCGCTGGCGCTTGACCCGATACATCTCTGCATCGGCATGACTGAGCAGCGCATCGGCGTCGGTGCCATGCTCGGGAAAACGCGCCACGCCAATACTGCACGACGGCATTTGCAGATCACCAAACTCTCGCCCCAGCGGTTCGGCCAGGGCGCTGATGAGCTGCGCGACTTTCGCTTCGATACCCTCCCCGCAATGGACGTTGGTCAGCAGCACGGTGAATTCATCGCCACCCATGCGCGCCACCGTGTCGCTCTTGCGCGCGCAGTCTTGCAGGCGCCTGGCAATCTCGCAGAGCACCTGGTCACCGACGGCATGCCCATGCACATCGTTGATGGCCTTGAAGCCGTTGACGTCGAGAAACAGCAAAGCCACGGTATTTTCATTACGCTGTGCTGCGTTCAAGGCTGTCTGCAGCCGGTCGGTGAACAATGCCCGGTTGGTCAGCCCGGTCAACGGATCATGGTGGGCGAGAAAACGCAGCTGTTGCTCGGCCTCGGCCAGTGCGGTGACGTTGCGGGCCACGCCGATGCGCGCATCGAACTCTTCAGACCAGAACGCTGCCCACAGAATCGACACCACGGCGCCGTCCTTGCGGATGTAGCGGTTGCGAAAGTCGACGTGCGGCAGGCCGTTCATGACCCGTTCAATCGAGCCGCGCGTGGCGGGCACGTCGTCAGGGTGCAGGTAGCCGGTGATCAGGGTGCCGATCAACTCGTCGGCCCGGTAGCCCAGCAATGCTTCGCAGGCATCGCTAACGAACACGATCCGGTCGCTGCTGTCGACTACGAAGACCGTATCCAGCATCAGGTGGATCAGCCTGGGATAGAGCGTTTGCAAGTCGACGGGCATAGGAGAGGCAAGTCCGGTTCATGGCACTGGTCATCGATCTGACCGGTCGGACAGGCGATGAGCCATCTTGCAGACTTCCAGCAGATCTGCGCAAGGCGGGTAACAAAAATTAAACGACAACGCCGCGTCAGCCGCGGCGTTGTGCCTGTTGCACCATGCAATTTGCAAGGGATCGGCCACCTTATGGACGCTGTGGACGGTCCTGGGCGCGCAGGTCGAAGACCAGCACTTCTGCATCTACGCCCTGGCTGAGTTGCAGACGCTGTTCGTTGCGCACTTTGACCCCATCACCTTCGCCCAGGGCCTGGCCGTTGAGGACCACGCTGCCACGGGCAACATGCACGTAGGCGTAGCGGTCGGCGTCCAGGCTCAGCTCGGCAGACTCGGCACCGTCGAACAGGCCGGCATACACGTTGGCATCCTGACGAACCTGCAACGAACCTTCCCGGCCGTCCGGCGAGATGATCAGCTTCAGGCGGCCGCGCTTGTCTTCGGCGCTGAAGTGTTGCTGCTGGTAGTTCGGCGTGGCGCCGGCGATGTTGGGCACGATCCAGATTTGCAGAAAGTGCACCCGCTCTTCATGCGAGTGGTTGAACTCACTGTGCGCCACACCGCTGCCGGCGCTCATCAGTTGCACATCGCCTGGGCGGATCACCGAGCCGGTGCCCAGCGTGTCCTTGTGTTCCAGCGCACCTTCGAGCACGTAAGAGAAAATTTCCATGTCGCGGTGCGGGTGCTGACCGAAGCCTTTGCCGGCTTCGACGCGGTCGTCGTTAATCACCAGCAGATCGGAAAAGCCCATTTCGTCGGGGTTGTAGTAGTTGGCGAACGAGAAGGTGTGCTGCGAATTGAGCCAGCCGTGGTGGGCAGCGCCGCGGTCAGAAGCTTTGCGAAGAGTGAGCATGATGGTTCTCCAATCGGTGTCGGCCCTGGTGATTCAGGTGCCGATCTGTTGAGAACAAGATTACTGCGATCAGACTGTCGCAATAAGTGGCTCAATCATGAATGACTGTCGCTTTGCGGTTGACAGTTCTTTCCCCGTGTTGAATTATCTGGTAAAACGCTCGTTAAGAATTGTGTCCGTTTTTGGTCAAGTTGACGCGATCCAGACATTTATTGATGAGCACCGCTACCTCCATGATCCAGCCCTCATGAAAACCGTGGCCATGCTGCTGTTCCCCGATTTCCTGCTGCTCGATATGTCCGGGCCGCTGGAGGTGTTTTCCATTGCCAACCGTTACCTGGCGCCGGAAAACCATTACCGGATCGTGACCATCGGCTCCGAACCCGGTGCGTTGCGGGCTTCCAACGGGGTCGTGGTGCAGGCTGACCTGGCGATCGAACAGGCCAACGATGCCTGCGATCTGCTGTTGATTCCGGGCGGGCCGGGGGCTTATGACCGGCAGATGCCGCAAGTGCTTGCCTGGCTGCCGGAGGCAGTGCAACGCGCGCAGTGGTTTGGCTCAATCTGCACCGGGGCGTTCATTCTGGGCGATGCCGGGCTGCTCGATGGCTATCGGGTCACCACTCACTGGCACTATACCGAGCGGCTGATCAAGCGGGTGCCCAAGGCGCGGGTGGAAACCGATCAGATCTACATTCAGGACCGCAACCTGCTGACCTCTGGCGGCGTGACGGCAGGCATCGACCTGGCCCTGGCAGTGGTCGCCCGGGATCATGGCAAAAAAGTTGCCCAGGACGTGGCCAAGGTGCTGCTGGTGCTGATGAAGCGCCAGGGCGGCCAGGCGCAGTTCAGCCCGCTGATGACTGCCGTGGCCCCTCAGGAAAGTGTGGTCACCAAGGTGCAGAACCAGGTGCTGGAGCAACTGGGCGAGCCGTTTACCGTCGAGCGCATGGCGGCCCTGGCCAACATGAGCGCCCGGCACTTCTCCCGTTTGTTTGTTCGCGAACTACAGATGACACCCATGGAGTTCCTCCAGAGTGCGCGCATCGATTGCGCCCGCAGCCTGCTGGAAACCACCGACCTGCCGCTCAAGACCATTGCTTATAAAAGCGGCTTTGGCAGCGTGCGGCACATGCGTTCATTGTTCAGCGCCCGGTTGGGGCTGACGCCTAATCAGTATCGCGAGCAGTTCAGCTAGCGGTTGAACACTATCGCCACACAAACTCAATGCGTTCAGCAGCCGTTCAGCCAGCCCGGTGTCCGGATAGCGCACCGGATTGACCGTATCGGGCCCCCCGGCGCGGTTGTCTCACGCGCTGTGGCTGCGAAGATTAACACTGGTTAATTCTTCAAAGTCAGGTGCTGACCGGGCGGTTCCCCGTGCAGCGCGCGGGAGTGCGCATGAACAGTCTGAACAATACCTCCGGCGACGCGGTGCTGCTGTTCGGTCCCTATGCGTTGCACGTGCGTCAGCGGCAAGTCATGCGCAGTGGTGTGGCGTTGACCCTGGGTGGGCGCGCCCTGGATATTCTTCAGGTGCTGGTCGAGCAGGCCGGTCAAGTGCTCAGCAAACAGCAGATCATCGAACAGGTCTGGCCTGACTCGGTGGTCGAGGAAGTCAACCTGCGGGTGCACATCGCTGCATTGCGCCGCGCCCTGGGCGGCGGGCGCGATGGCCAGCGCTACATCGCAACCGTCGCGCAGCGCGGCTACAGCTTTGTCGCGCAGGTTTCGCAAGGCGAAGATGCCGGCTGGTCGACCGGTGAAGTCGTGGCGCAGCATAACCTGCCGGCCATGCTGACCCCGCTGATCGGCCGCAATGAACAAGTGGCCAGCCTGGCCCGGCAGTTGTCTGCCCGGCGCCTGATAACCCTCACTGGTCCGGCGGGCGTCGGCAAGAGCCGGCTGGCGTGTCGGGTCGCTGAGCTGCTGGTCGGGCATTACCGGGATGGGGTGTGGCTGCTCGACTGTTCCAGCGCGGCGCCGGAGCAACTGCTTGAGCAACTGGTGGCCTTGCTGCAACTCGAGGCGGCGGGTCGACCCGCGCTGGATGTGCTGGGCGAAGCCTTGGCCGTGCGCCAATGCCTGTTGATCTTCGACAGCGCCGAATGCCTGCCCCACGTCTGCCGCCAGTGGGGTGAAGGCTTACTGGCGCAGGCACCGCAACTGACGATCCTGGCCACCAGCAGGCAGCCGTTGTATGCGCGTGGCGAATACTGTTTGCCGGTGCCCGCACTGGAGGTGCCGTCACGTGCCGCCATGCACGACCGGCAGCAGGTGCTGGCCTGCTCGGCCGTGCAGTTATGGGTGAGCCGGGTGCAGGCGTGTCAGCCGGATTATCGGCTGCGTGAACAGGATCTGAGCGCAGTGACCGAGATCTGCCGACAGCTCGACGGCCTGCCATTGGCAATCGAACTGCTTGCCTCGCAGCTTGATGTATTCGCGCTGTCGGGCCTGCGTGCGCAAATGAGCAATGGCCAGTGGCTGCTGAGCCTCGGTCGTCGCACCGCCGTAGCCCGCCATCAGTCACTGGGCGCCGCGCTGGACTGGAGTCATGCGCACCTGAGCGAGCAAGAGCAAACCCTGCTGCGCCGCCTGGCGATCTTCGCCCTGGACTTCACCTGGCAAGCAGCAAGCGCAGTGGTGTGTTGCGAGGATTTCGGGCCGGATCAATTGCGCAATGTGCTGGTGCTGCTTGAAGCAAAGTCGTTGTTGACGGTGAGGGTCGATCACCAGACCGTGCGTTATCGCTTGCTCAATACCGTGCGGGTACATGCCTTGCGTCGCTTGCAGGCCTGTGGCGAATATCCGGCGTTGCAGGTTTGCTACGAGCGTTACATGGGATACCCGCAATACAGCCTGGCGAGCGCGTAGGATCGCCGCCCGGCGCCCCGGTCTGCTCGCGAAGAGGCCAGTAAAAGCACCACATCTGCTGTGACCTTACCGGCCCTTTCGCGACCAAGGTTCCACCGAGGTATGCAGTGCCTAATTGACCAGGATTGCCGCTAAAGCGGCTCCTGCAAACTGTGCAGCAGGCTTGTGACCAGCCGCTGTTCGGCCAGATCGCAATCGGCCTCGCCGCTATTGAGCACCTGTTGCAGCACCTCTACGGCCTGGGCAGGGCGCTGCTGGCGCAACCATAACCGTGCCAGGCTCAGCGCGCAGCGCAGCTCCCAAAGCACAGCGCCTTGCTGGCGGGCGAGGTCCAGCGCCTGTTGCAGTTGATCCTGAGCGATTTCATCCGGTTGCTGCTGGGCATGACAACGCAGTATTTCAGCGGCGCACCAACCCGCTTCGCCACTGCGCGCACGTTCCAGTTGCCGGGCGTCTACCGTGCCGCCGCGCAGGCTCAGCAGAATGTCGCGCAACAGGCCGCTGGCCGGGCTGGCCGGCTGGACGGGCAAGTCGAGCAGACGGGCGTAATGCTGGGCCCAGGTGTAGAACAACAACACCGAATGCTTGTGGGCATGCGCATGCAGTTGCCGGACCCGTTGGTGGGCCAGTTGAGTTTGTCCTTCGGACAAGGCGATGGGGCAGCCGGCCAGCGCCAGGGTGTAGCAGATCGACAGGCCATGGTCGATCTGCAGGGCAATCTCCAGTGCCTGGTTTGCGGTACGCCGGGCTTCGGCGGGCCTGCCTTGCAGCCAGAGAATTCGTGCCAGAATCGTCAGCGCCGCCACACTTTGGTCGTACTGAATGCCAAAGCCATGGCTGAAGCGGTTCAAGTGTCCGCTGTGGCTCAGGCGCTGCAGGGCTTGCTCGGCGCACTGGCGTGCCTGGGTCTGCTGACCGCTGTAGTGCAGGGCCAATACTTGCAGACGCAGGGCGCTGAGGTCGGTGATCGGCGCGTCGCCCAATTGCTCGAACTGCTGGCTCTGCAGCACCGCCGCCTGATAATCACCGCCGCACAGATTGACCGCTGTGAGCCCGGACACCGCACGTAACCGGCCGTCGGCGTCACCGGCCTGATCGGCCAGGCGTCTTGCTTCATTGAAGGCGTCGACGGTTTCAAGGCTGGCGCCGCGGCTGTGGTAGCTGTAGTTGCCCAGCGCCAGGCGCAGTTGCAATTCCAGTGGCGGGCATGGCTGGTCACTGTGTTGCAGCGCTTGCAAGGCCTTGCGCACGTACACACCGTGCTCCTTGAGCAGCGACAGTTCCTGCCACAGCGGCGCCGAGTGCGCGACCAGTGAAATCGCCAAAGCTTGCGGACCCTCGCCATTCAAACCCCAGTCGAGCACCTCGCGAATGTCCTCCAGGCTGCGGGTGTAGCGTTGCATCCATTGCCGGGTGGGCAGGTTGTGCCAGTCGTGGCGCGCCTGCTGCATCAGCGCCAGGCAGTGCTCGGCATGGCGTTTGAGGGTCTCGGGCAGTTCGTTGCGCTGGCGCAGCTTGGCCAGCGCGTAATGGCGGGTGGTGTCGAGCAGGCGGTAGAACACCGTTTCATCACCGGCCTCGACGCTCAACAGCGATTTGTTGGCCAACTGGCTGATGGTATTGCACAGCAGCGCCGCCGACAGCGCCGGGTCGCCAGCCACTGCCAGCGCCGACTCCAGGCTGAAGCGGCTCTTGAACACGGCCAGCCGGCACAGGCAGAGCTGCTCGGCCGGTTCGAGCAGGTTAAAGCTCCAGTCCAGGGTCGCCAGCAGGGTCTGATGACGGCCGGTGCTGTCCGGGTGAGCGGTGATGCTCAATCCCACACTGTCCTGCAGTTGGGTCTGCAGGTCTTCCAGGCTCAGGCTGGCCAGTTGCGCGGCGGCCAGTTCGATGGCCAGCGGAATGCCCTCCAGCCGGCGACAGATGTCACTGGCCAGCGCCAGGCTGGCCGGGCTCAGGTCGAAATGCGCCTGGCTGTGCATGGCGCGCTCGACGAACAACTGCAAGGCGGCAAAGCCCATGGCTTCGACCTGGCTGGTCAATTCGGTAGGCGGGCAGGCCAGGGCATCGAGGCGCTGAATGACTTCGCCCTCGGCGCGCAGGCTCTCGCGGCTGGTGGTGAGAATATGAACCTGGGGTGCGCTGCGCAGGAGCCGCTCGCAGAGTACGGCAATCGCATCGATCAGATGCTCGCAGTTATCGATCACCAGCAGCAGTTGGCGGTCGCGTAACCAGTTGCACAACTGGCCCAGTGCGTCGCCGTCGGCCGGGGCCTGATCGAGCAGCGCAGCCAGTTGTGCGGCGACCAGCAATGGGTCGCTGAGCGCGGCAAGGTCCAGCCAGCGGATACCGTCGCGGTAATCACCGACCAGCGAGTGTGCAACGTGCAACGCCACGGAGGTCTTGCCGATGCCGCCGGGGCCGGTGAGGGTGATCAGGCGTTGGCTTTGTAACTTCACCGCCAGGGCCTGGACCAGTGGCTGGCGGCCGATCATCCGTGCCTGGCGCGCCGGCAGGTTGTGGTTCAGATGAATCGGCGTGTCGCTGTCCGGGCCGGGTGCGGGCTGTTGCAGGCGCACCACCGGCGCGACCAGGCTGTAGCCGCGCTGGGCCACGGTGACGATATACCGCTGGCCGGCCTGGCCATCCCCAAGTGCCTTGCGCAGCGCTGCCATATGCACGCGCAGGTTGCTGTCTTCGACCACGCTGGTGGGCCAGACCCGGCTCATCAGGGTCTGACGGCTGACCACTTCACCGGGGTGTTCGAGCAGCACCAGCAGAATGTCCAGCGCCCGGCCAGACAAACGCAGCGGCTGGTCGGCATCGAGCACCAGGCGTTGCTCGGGGTAGATGCGCAAAGGCCCTAACTGCAGGGGCTGCTCATGGGTCGATGGCATCAGCGCACTCCTTGGCATGGGCGAATGGTCTCAGGTGGCGATCCGCAAGCCGTGATCATGACGGTTCTTCAAGGCATGGCCACGCCAGGTCAGCGGAGTAATGCCTTCGCTGCGCGAGAAGATATGCGAAAAGTGTGACTGATCGCAAAACCCGCATTCCTGGCTGATCTGGGTCAGGCTCATGCTGGTGTGGGCGATCAGGCACTTGGCGCGCAGAATTCGCTGTTCGCGGATCCATTCCTGAGGCGACAAACCGGTGCTGGCCTTGAACGCGCGCGAGAAGTAACTGCGTGACAACGCACAGGCTTTGGCCAGCCCGGTCACTTCGATGTTCTCACTGAGGTTGTCCAGAATCAGTTGCATGGCGAGCTTCTCGCGCCAGGGTGTCAAACCACCACTGTCTGCCGACACGGGGCGCTTGCGGCTGTGCAGGCGTAAACAGATCTGACAGGGAAGAACTCGCGTTGGTCGGGAATCTTGAGTCATGGCAATTGTCCGTAAGTCTCGGGGAGGCATTTGAGCCTTGAACAGGACCCGCACTTTGCGTGGGCAAAAGTCTGCACAGAGGCCGCCATTCTTGGTTGCACACACGTGGCTGACGAGTTAATCGTTGTTAATTCTGCAAACGCGGATGATGGCGTTTTGCTTTTTGAATCGGCCCGCAAGGCTGCGGGCCAGAGCATTGGCGGGATCAGTTGCGGCGTTGCAACCAACTCAGGAAGCCGTTTTTGCGGGTTTGTGCGGGGCGGGCCAGTAACACACTGTGCGCGTTGTTCTGGCGCACCGCCTGAAGCTTGTTGAAGGCCCGGTTGACCTGTTTGCATTTCTCCAGGCAGGCCCGTGCGGTGGCCTTGTCGATACGGTAGATGATGCTTGAGGTCATGGCAGTGAAGCTGGCTTCGGACGGGGTATCGCCCAGCACGCTCTGCTCACCCATGATCTCGCTGGGCCCCATGCGCCCGGCTTCGACCTGTTTGTCGCCGTCGGGCACCGCCGCACTGACCACTCCTGTGGCAATCACAAACAGCGACTCGGACACCTCGTTCACATCCAGCACCACCTGGCCTGCGACGTACTGCTCGGCGGTCATCGCCTCGGCCAGTGCATCGCGTTCTTCCTCGCTCAGTGAACGGAACACCTTGACCTCATCAAGCAGCGCCCTGGCCCGGGAAATCGGCACCGCATTGCCCTCGCTCTGGCGAATGATTCCGGCCGCTTCCAGGTGCCGGTGGGCCAGGTCAAACAACTGGTTGCGCACTTCACCCTTGCGCGACAGTTCGGCGATGAAACCGCTGGCCACATACTCGGCCATGGTTTCGCCCGATTCCTTGAGCACCGCTTTGGGCGCCGGAGTCAGCAGCAGGCTGTCGCTGCCTTGCAGGGCACGCTGCAGAGCGTCGAGCACCCGGCGTGGGCGGACATGCTTGGGCACCTGAATGCTGATCGACACCCCATGCATGTTGCTGGGTCGGCTGAGGTTGACTATTTTGGCCTTGGCCGCCACCGAGTTGGGGACCACGGCGGTAGCACCGGCGCTGGTCTGCAAGTGGGTGGCGCGCCAGTCGACGTCCACCACCTTGCCTTCCACACCGTCGATGGTCACCCAGTCATCCACCTGATAGGGCTTGGTGGTGTTGAGCACGATGCCGCTGAATACGTCGCTCAGGGTGCTCTGCAAGGCCAGACCGACGATGATCGCCATCGCCCCGGAAGTCGCCAGCAGCCCCTTGACCGGCAGCTCCAGCACATAACCGGCAGCGGCCACCACACAAGCGAGGAAGATCAGCGCACCGAACACGTCCTGCAGCAAGCGGCCGCTCTGGCCGATCCGGCGCATCAGCGCCAGACCGATCAGCACGGTCATGGTCCGCGCCGCAAACAGCCACCACAGAATCGCCAGTGCCGTCGCGCCCAGTTGCATCACGCTGTCGTCAGGCCAGCTGGGCGCCAGTAGCGGGCTGATGCCGCTGTTGATCAACAGGCTGGTGTAAAGCACGAACAGCGCCAGACGCATGGCCACCCGGGCGGCCCGCAGATGCAGCGGCACCAGATACCAGAGCGAGACATCGGCCAGCAGGATAACGGCGCCCCACAGCAGGGGATGGCTGAGTACGAAGGACATGGTGGCGACTCCGAAAAAAGAGACCAGGCGCTGTGAGGGCAGCGCCTGGTCTGGTAGTGGTCAGTTCAGGTGAGCTTTCAGTTCGCCGGCGGCCTGACGCATGGCCGAGCGCACTTCAGGGATGTGGGTCAACGGGTTGAGCAGGCCGTAGTCATGGATCATGCCGTTGTAGCGCACTGCGGTGACCGGTA
Organism: Pseudomonas sp. 21LCFQ010; assembly: GCF_024129905.1. Classification (NCBI taxonomy): domain Bacteria; kingdom Pseudomonadati; phylum Pseudomonadota; class Gammaproteobacteria; order Pseudomonadales; family Pseudomonadaceae; genus Pseudomonas; species Pseudomonas sp. 21LCFQ010. The sequence goes on from NZ_JAMYDZ010000019.1 coordinate 15,528, forward strand.
CCCCGGCGGCATCAAGCTTGCGAGCGTAAGCCTCGCCTTCGTCACGCAGCACGTCGAACTCGGCGGTCTGCACCAGCGCTGGCGGCAGGCCGCGCAGTTGCTCGGGGCTGGCCTGCAACGGCGAGGCATGCACCTGGGCGCGCTCGGCAGCGTTGGTGGTGTAGTTGTCCCAGAACCACTTCATCATGCCCTTGGTCAGGAAGTGGCCCTCGGCAAACTGGTTGTACGAGCCGTTATCGAAGTTGGCATCGGTCACCGGCCACAGCAGCAACTGGAAGCGCAGTGCGGGGGCTTTCTGTTCTTTGGCCATCAGCGCCACCACCGCGGCCATGTTGCCGCCGACACTGTTGCCTGCCACTGCCAGGCGCTTGCCATCGACGCCGATTTGCTTGCCATGCTCGGCCACCCAGCGGGTCGCGGCGTAAGCCTGGTTGATCGCGGTCGGGTACTGAGCCTCAGGCGACGGGGTGTAGTCGACATACACCGCCACCGCACCGGAGCCGACCACCAGGTCGCGGATCAGCCGCTGGTGGGTCGGGAAGTCGCCCAGCACCCAGCCGCCGCCGTGGAAGAACATGAACACTGGCAAGTCACCCTTGACCTTGGCCGGGCGGACGATCTGCAGGTTGATCGCCTGACCGTCAACCGTGATGGTCCGCGGCGTCACTTCAACGCCCGACAGATCAACCTTCACCGAGGCCTGGGCGCCGGTCAGCACCGCACGGGCATCCTTGGGGCTCAGTTGCTCAAGCGGCTTGCCACCGCCGGCGGCGAGGGCTTCGAGAAACGCCTGGGTATCGTGTTCAACGCCTGGGCTGCCAGCGGCAAAAGCGCTGTTGACCGACAGGGCGAGCAGGCTGGCAACGAGGCTGATCTTGATCGATTTCATGAAAGTGTCCTTGGGTATTCAGAGTTGGGTTATTCAGGCAGAAGAATTCGGTGTGGCTGATGGCGTATGGCCTCAGCTGCACCGTGGACACAGATTAATTTGCTGTCGAAACCGGAAAAAGCGGGTATAAGGCGTTTAACTGTCAATCTGGAAGAGACAATGAACCCGTTTGAAGACATGCGTATCTTTTGCCAGGTCATGGAATCGGGCAGTTTCACGGCGGCGTCCGACAAACTCGGCCTGTCCAAGCAGTTCGTCAGCCGGCGCCTGATGCAGCTTGAAGAACGCCTCGGGGTCCGCTTGCTGAACCGCTCGACCCGGCGCCTGGACGTCACGCCACTGGGGCAGAGTTACTACGAATCATCGCTGCGCCTGCTCAGTGAGGTGGAGCAGGTCGAACAGGGCATCGCCGGCCAGAACAACGAACCGCGCGGCACTATCCGGGTCAGTGCACCGCTGTCGTTCGCCATCGCCCATCTTGGCTGCCTGGTGCCGTTGTTCCTGCAACGCTACAAGGACGTGAGCATCGAAGTGGACCTCAGCGACCGGCCGGTGGACCTGATCAGCGAAGGCTACGACCTGGTGCTGCGCATCGGCACTCTGGAAGATTCGTCGCTGGTGGCCCGACGTATCGCGAGTATCGAACGGGTGTATTGCGCCAGCCCCGTGTACCTGGCCGAACGCGGCCACCCGACCGCACCGGAACAACTGCACGAGCACGACTGCCTGCCTTACGGCCACAGCCGCCAGGTGCAATGGCGCTTCGACGGGCCGGGCAAACCGACGCTGATCAACGTCACCGGCCGCATGCGGGTCAACAACGGTGACCTGCTGCGCGACGCGGCGATTGCCGGGCTGGGCATCACCTACCTGCCGACCTTCATCGTCGGTGCCGCACTGCGCAGCGGCAGCCTGGTGCGTGTCCTCGACGACTTGCGCCCGCCACCACTGACCCTCTCGGCGGTCTACCCACAACACCGCCAGACCTCCAGACCGGTGCAGGCGTTTATCGAGTTTCTCAAAGAGCGCTTGCAAGGCAGTATTGAAACCGGGGATCGACCGTAGGGAAAAAGCTGATCGGTTAAGCGATTTTGGACCTGGCCCGATCTCGGTGGTAGCTGGCCTGCTGCGGTGCCGGACCACAGCGAAAGGGCCAGTAGAACCGGCAAATCTCCCACCGGGTATGCGTCGAGTGGAGTTGACGTTTGAGCTTTTGATCTTCGAGCCGAGATGGCACGACGACGCGAGTCGCGACTTGGGCGCAGGCCGAGGGTAGGCGTCGATTCGGGGGAGAAACTGGCAGGGATGCCACTGCTCTTGATATGAAGGGCAGGTGCGCTGGGCAGGGATGCCCATCGCGCCGGCCCCCGAATCGATGCCGGACGGAGGGAAGTTCGCCCGCAGGGCGGACCCAAGCCAGGAGCCAGCGCTTTGGTCACTTTGGCGCCCCAAAGTGACTCGCCCAGCAGGGCGAAACATGCAGCTCAGGCAACACGATGAAGGATTTTCCATCGGTCTAAAGACCCATTCGCGGCGCAAGCGGATCGCCGCCCGGCCGCTCCCGCTCAACGCAAGATATCCAACGGATACTGCACAACCACATACAGCCGATCCAGATCGTTATTACCCTGCGCCGCATTGCCCCGATGGGTCACATACGACAACTCCACCGACAGCCCCTGCAAGGCGCCTGCCGGGGCCTTGTAGGCCAGAGTCAGGTCGCGTTCCCAATGCCTGCCACCTTTGCCTTGCAACGGCACATAGCGATCCTCAGCGCCAGCAAACCGGTTGTACGCACCACCGCGTGGCGCATCGGTGCCATCGATACCACTGCCGCGCACATAGCGGCCCATAAAACTCAAACCCGAAAACACATCACCCAGGTCCAGGTCATAACGCGCCTGAAAGGACTGCTCGCCAGGGCCATTGAAGTCGTTGTACTTGATCGAGTTGGCCAGATAGATCGAATCACCGCCGACAAAATCAAACGGCGTATCACCATGGATCTTCTGGTAACCGAAACTGAAAGCCTGCCGGGCATGGGTCAGTTTCAGCAGCAGGCTGGCCGCCGTATTGGCAATCGCACCGGCACTCGCCTGACCACTGTCCAGTGTGCGATACAGGTTGGCATCCCAGTCAAACCGCGTCTGGGGACCCAGCAGATGACCGCCATGCAGGTTGCCGTAATACTGCCGCCAGGTGTCGCTCAACTCTCCGATATACAACGCACCGCCCAGCGCCTGGTCACTGCGGCTTTCAATCCCGGCCAGGCTGATGCTCTGTCCGGCGGTGCTGGCGCCGTAGCCCTCCAGATCACCACGGCCGGTGGACTGGTTCTGGTTCTTGAACGCGGTAAAGCGCCCGGCCACCAGGCGCACGCCCGGCACGTCAAGGCTGTCGAGCAACCAGCCAGTGGCGTACTCCGGTTGCAGGCGCTTGTCGGCGGTGTCGAACACTGGCGTCTCGACCTCCATCTCGCCCACCCGCAACTGCGTGGCGCCCAGGCGCAGCTTCAGTGCCGCGCCTGCCGAGGAGTAATCCGGTTCGGCGCGGCCATCGCTGTCCAGCGGCAGCAGGCCGGTACCCGCCGTGCCGCGACCACTGTCCAGGCGCAGACCGAAAAAACCATGCGCATCGATTCCCAGGCCCACGTTGCCTGAGGTAAAGCCGGAATTGAAGTGGCCGATAAACCCCTGCGCCCACTCCTGGCTGTAGTTCTGCTCGCGAACCCGGTCGTTACGGTAGTCGTTGTGCAGGAAGTAATTACGTGCCAGCACACCCGCCTGAGCGTCCTGCCAGAAACCGTTGTCCTGAGCCTGCGCGCCATGAGCCAGGGCGGTAAGTAGTAGCCCGTTGAACAGAACAAAACTGCGCATGCCAGACGCCTCTGAGCCAAAGCGCTAACTTTGACCCGGCTGACCAGGCATGGCTTGAGCAGATGTGTCGTGTCCGGCTTTTAGCTGAGCCTGAAAACGCTCAGTCATTGACCTCTATAATCCCTTCACGTACCGCGAACAACACCAGGCTGGCGATATCGTGAATGCCCAGGCGGTGCATGACCTGCGAGCGATGGGCTTCGACGGTCTTGACCGACAACCCCAGGCCGCCGGCAATCGAGCGTGTCGACTCGCCACGGGCGATCAGGCGCAGGATTTCCAACTGGCGTTCGGTCAGCGCCACATTACTGCTGCGGGTCGGCTGCACCAGGGTCTTTTTCACCGCCTGGCTGACCACCATCGGCACCACTGCCGACGACAGATACTGCCCGCCGCTGCGCAATGACTGCAGCGCCAGCTCCAGTTCCAGCACACTGGCACTCTTGAGCAGATAACCATGGGCGCCCAGTTGCAGACACTTCATGACGAACTCCGAGTCCGTGTGCATCGACAGCATCAAAACCTTGCAGGCCGGCGCATGCAGCGCCAGTTCTTCGAGTGTGTGCACGCTGGCCGTGCGTTCTATGGACATGTCCAGCATGACGATTTCCGGGGCCAGCACCACGGCCAGTTCTACAGTGCTCAACGTATCGCCGGTCTCACCGACGATCTCGTAGTCATGTTGTTTTTCCAGCAGCGCCCGGATACCGGCCCGAAACAGTGGGTAGTCATCAGCGAGCAAAATTCGGCAAGGCATAGATCAGGCCTGTGTCGCGTGGGAATAAATGCCGTCCTTGTGTTCAGGCGGCGTTGTTGTATCCCGTGTGGGGCGTGGCACGGGGCCAGACCGGTCTGAATATGCCTGCTGGCCACAATGTGTTTTACAGACGCCCACAGGGGGAGACGTCCATATCGTTGTTCCGGCAACCTCCCTCAGCCGTGTCGAGCATGGTCACCGAATTGCTGGATCAGCAGCGGGACTCTGGATAACGGTTCAATCGTTTGTGCAGCGCCCATCCGGATCGCTTCCTTGGGCATGCCAAAGACCACGCAACTGGTCTCGTCCTGAGCCACGGTCTGGGCACCGCTATCGCGCATCGCCAGCAGCCCGCGTGCCCCGTCGTCGCCCATGCCGGTCATGATCACGCCCAGGGTATTGGCCCCGGCATGCCGGGCGACCGAGCGAAACAGCACATCTACCGAAGGTTTGTGACGATTGACGGGGGGACCATCGAGGACTTCGACCTGGTAATGCGCGCCACTGCGTTTGAGCTGCATATGGAATCCGCCGGGGGCGACCAGTGCCAGACCGCTGTGGACGCGATCCAGATGCCTGGCCTCGCGCACTTCAATCTGACACAGGTTGTTTAACCGACGGGCGAAATCAGCGGTGAATTTTTCCGGCATGTGTTGAACGATCACAATGCCCGGGCAGTCACGTGGCAACTGACGAAGCACGTATTCCAGTGCCTGGGTGCCGCCGGTCGAGCAACCCAGTGCCACCACCCGATCGGTGGTGTGCAACAAGCCTGTCGGTGCGCTTGGCGGCGCCGTTGGGGTTGCTTTGTTTTTCTGGTGTTGCAAGGCGCTTGCCACAGGCCTGAAGGCGCCGGGGCGGGTACGCGCCGCCTCTTCAATGGTGCGGATCAACTCGCTGGACATCTGCTCCAGGCTCTGGCGCAGGCCCAGCCGGGCCTTGGTGAAGACCCCCACAGCGCCTGCAGAAAGGGCTTCCACGGAGACACCCGCACCGCTTTCGGTCAGCGTCGAGCAGATCAGCGTCGGGGTCGGGCGTTCGCTCATGATCTGGCGCAGGAAGGTCAGGCCGTCCATGCGCGGCATCTCGATATCGAGAATGATCACGTCCGGCCAGTCACGGCGCATCTTGTCGATGGCATACAGCGGATCACCGGCATGGCCGATGACCTTGATGCCGGGGTGATTGTCCAGGCAACTGGTCAGCACCTGACGCACCAGCGCCGAGTCATCGACGATAAAGACCTTGATCATGATACCCACCTGGGTCTGACCGGCAGGCGCATCAGTTTGCGCTCGCAGTCGATGCGGCCACTGCTGCCGTCGACGAGCAGGCGGCGGTAATGATCGCCATTTATATCGCAGTGATCCACCGGCCAGTTGCGCAGGCTGAACTGCCGGTGGGCGAACTCGCTGTTGCTATGCCCGACCCGGCAGGCGATGCGCCCGAGCGGGCTGCTCAGGGTGCCGCCACCAAAAATGCTCTTGCGGTATTCACACGGGCGGGTGCCATGACGCAGCATGTCGGCATGCAGGCGGCGGAACACCGCGTCGCCGTAACGGGTGTCGAGCGGATCGTTGCGCAAGCCCGGCTGACCCGGTTCGCGGGGAAGCACGTAATGGGACACCGAGAGCAGACGCCAGCGCGGGTGCCAGAGAATGATCGACACGCAACTGCCCAGCAGCGTCGTGACCGGACCGTTGTGGCGACCAAAGAAATAATCGCCGGGGCGCAAGAACAGCGAAGAACTTACAGACATTCGTATACCGAGGGTTGAATCAGCCTGAGCGGTAATTGCAGGCCATGGATGCTTTCGGCGTGGCCGATGAACAGAAGTCCGCCGGGACGCAACTGACCAACGATGCGCTGCACGATGCGGCGCTTTTCCTCGCCATCGAAGTAGATCAGCACATTGCGCAGAAAAATCGCATCGAACAGGCCCAGGTCCTCGACCAGCGGCTGGACCAGGTTGACTTCGCGCAGGTTCAGGCGCTCACGCAGCGCCGCCTGGACCCGAAAGCGCCCGCTCATGTCGCCAACCCCGCTCAGGCAATAGCGCTGCAGCCAGCCTTCAGGAAAGTACTTGGCCTGGCTGATGTCGTAGATACCTTCCTGGGCCTTGCGCAGCATGCTCAGGCTCAGGTCGCTGGCGGTGATCGACCAGTCTTTGGTGGTGGCGTGTTCGCTGAGCACCATGGCCATACTGTAAGGCTCTTCGCCCGACGAGCAGGCCGCGCTCCATAGCCGCAACGGCCCGCGCTGACGGGTCAGCCACTCGCCCAGGCAATCGAAGTGCGGGTGTTCACGAAAAAAGTAGGTCTCGTTGGTGGTCAGCAAGTCCACCACCAGCCGGCGCTCCTGACGGTACAGCGGCTGCTCGATCATGCGCAGGTACGCGGTGAAACTGTCGAGCCGGTAATGACGCAGGCGTTTCATCAACCGGCCTGCCACCAGTGGCCGTTTGTTGTCGGCCATCTGGATCCCCGAGGCCTCGGCCATGAGCTTTTGCAGGTGGCGGAACTCGCTGTCGCCGAGCCCCGGCAGCTTCAGTGCATCGGCCATGTCAGCTGCCCTTGCTCACGGCAAGACTGAGCTGGCGGATATCGTCGAGCGATAGCACCTGCGCAACATTGAGGATGATCGTGAAGCTCTGCTCGTTACGGGCCATGCCGGCGATGAAGTCGGTACGGATCCCGGCACCGAATGGCGGTGGCGGCACCACCAGTTGCGGGTCGATGTCCAGCACCGCATCCACCGCATCGACCACCAGGCCGATGCGCTGGTGGTGCTCTTCCATCGCCAGGTCAATGATCACGATGCAGGTGCGCTTGTCAGGGCGGGTCAGCTCGAAGCCGAACCGCGCGGCCAGGTCCAGCACCGGCACCACGTTGCCGCGCAGGTTGATCACCCCGTGGATGAAGGCGGGCATCATCGGTACCGAGGTGACGTCGTGGTACTCGATGATTTCCCGCACCAGGTCGATCGGCAGCGCGTAGGCGGCGTCACGGACCCGAAACGACAGGTGCTGCACGCTCAGCGCGTGAGCCGCGTCGAACGATGAATCGGAGCTCTGGGCAAGGTTCATGGCTGTGCTCTTCCTGAACAGGTCCGGTCAGCCGAAGCTGACGAACTGGCCTTCGTCGACCTGACTCTTGCCACGCGACCAGGACGGCGGGGTGCCGCCGCTGAAGGTGTCGTTAACCCGTGGCAGTGGCCGGTTGGCGGCGTTTTCGTCGAAGCGGAAGAAGCCGATCAACTCTTGCAACTGGCCGGCCTGGGCGTTCATCTCTTCGGCGGTGGCGGCCAGTTCTTCCGAGGCCGAGGCGTTCTGCTGGGTGATCTGGTTCATCTGGCCCATGGCGATATTGATCTGCCCGGCCGCGCCGCTCTGTTCCTGCGAGGCTGCGGTGATTTCCTGAACCAGGTCGGAGGTTTTCTGGATGTTCGGCACGATTTCGTTGAGCAGGCGACCGGCCTGTTCGGCCAGTTGCACGCTGCTGGAGGCGACCTGACCGATTTCCTGAGCGGCCACCTGGCTGCGTTCAGCCAGCTTGCGCACTTCGGCAGCCACGACCGCAAAGCCCTTGCCGTGGTCGCCGGCACGGGCCGCTTCGATGGCCGCGTTAAGCGCCAGCAGGTTGGTCTGGTAGGCGATGTCGTCGATGATGCTGATCTTGTCGGCAATCTGCTTCATGGCCAGCACCGTGTCACCCACGGCGCCGCCACCCTGTACGGCATCGTTGGCCGCTTTGCCGGCAATCCCGTCAGTGATCTTGGCGCTCTCGGTGTTCTGGGCGATGGAGGCTGACATCTGCTCGACCGAGGCGCTGGTCTGCTCGACACTGGCGGCCTGTTCGTTGGCGGCCTGGCTCAGCGACTGCGAGGTAGAGCTGACTTGCTCGGAGGCTGAAGACAGCGCATCGGCAGCGCTGCGCACGTCGCCGAGAATGCTGCGCAGGCGCACCGCCATGTTCTGCATCGAGGCCAGCAACTGGCCGGTTTCGTCCTTGCTGTTGACCTGCACGTCCTGGCTCAGATCACCGGCGGCCATGCGGTTGGCAGCGACCACGGCATCGTTGAGCGGTTTGGTGATGCTGCGGGTGACCAGCACGCCGATCAGCATGCCCAACAGGGTCGCGGCGACCAGCAGGCCAATCATCTGCACGCGCGAGTCCAGATAGATGTTGGTGATTTCATCGTTGGCTTCGCTGGCGCGGGTCTTCTTTTGCGTAACCAGTTCGCCGAGCAGGCGGTCAACGGTATCGCTGCTGGCCATCAGCTTGGGCAGCAGTTCGGTGATAGCGCTGGCTTCCTGATACTGATTGGTGCTACGGCTGACGCTGATCAATTGTTTGACCAGGCCCTCGTATTCGGTGAATGGCGCATTGACCTGGTCATACTTTGCCTGGCCTTCTTTGGTCAGGAAGGTCTCGCGGCCTTTGGTGATTTGCTGACGGCTTCGTTCCAGAGCGGTCAGGGTCGCCGCAAACAGTTTCTCCCGGCCTTCCTGATCGGTGGCCAGCAGTGCACCGCGTACATAGCGGCCGACATTGATCAACTGGTTGTTGGCCTCTTGCAACATGCTCATGCCTTCGACGTCGACCTCATACATACGGTCTGACAGCGAGTTGACCTGGTCCAGATTGCGGATACCGATCAGGCCGATGACGATGGTCAGTGCCACCACCACCAGAAAGCCCAGGGTCAACCTCAAGCCTATCTTCATGTTTCGAATGAACTGCATGCTGAATCTCCTGAAAGCGGCAATGAACTAGTGGGCGTTGGCGACGTTGGCCTGGCTCGGGGCGGGGGTATCGACCAGGGCCTGCAAATGACGGAACAGACTGGGGATGTCGAGAATCAGCGCGACCTGCCCGGAACCGAGAATGGTCGAGCCACTGATCCCGCGCAGGTGCTGGAACATCTTGCCCAGCGGTTTGATCACGGTTTGCAGCTCGCCGTGTAACTGATCGACGATCAGCCCGGCCTGCTGGCGGCCCTGGCTGACCACCACGATGTTGCGCCGGCGCACCGGCTCGCTGTCGAGGCCGAAATGGCTGTCCAGGGTGATGCACGGCAGCGGGTTGCCGCGCAGGTTGAGGTAGCCGTAGCCTTTGTCCAGCGTCTGTTCGCTGGCCTCCATGCATTCGGTGACCATGTCCAGCGGGATGACGAAGCTGTCGTTGCCGACACTGACCAGAAAACCGTCGATGATCGCCAGGGTCAGCGGCAGGCGGATACGGAAGGTGCAGCCAAAGCCGGCCACCGAATCGATCTCGATCAGGCCGCGTAACTGGTCGATGGCGCTGCGCACCACATCCATGCCCACGCCACGGCCAGACAGGTTGGAGACCTGCTCGGCAGTGGAAAAGCCGGGTTCGAAGATCAGTGCATGAATGTCCCGGTCGCTGAGTTGCGCGTCGGCTTCGACCATGCCCTTGTCGATGGCCTTTTGCAGAATCCGTGCGGTGTTCAGGCCGCGGCCGTCGTCACTGATTTCCAGCACGATCATGCCAGAGTCGTGATAGGCGTTAAGGCTCAGGTTGCCTTCTTCGGGCTTGCCAGCGGCCAGCCGCTCGGCGCCCGGTTCGATGCCGTGGTCGATGGCGTTGCGCACCAGGTGGGTGAGCGGGTCGGCGATCTTGTCGATCACCGATTTGTCCAGTTCGGTCTCGCCGCCACGGATGGTCAACTGGATCTTCTTGTCCAGCTCCTGGCTCACGTCGCGCACCACGCGGTGGAAGCGGTTGAAGGTTTCGCCGACCTCGACCATGCGCAGCTTCAGGGCGCTCTCGCGGATCTGCTCGACATGCTGGAACACCGCCTGGGTGCTTTCGATGCAGCGGGTGTCGCCAGACAGTTTGGCCTGCATCTGCGCGCCGGCGGTACTGATCACCAGTTCGCCGACCAGATTGATCAACTCATCGAGCTTATGGGCCGAAACTTTGACCAGGGTGTTTTCGCTGCTGCGCTTTTCTCGGGGTGCGGTGCGCTCGGCGGCTGCGGCGCCTGCTTGAGCGGTGTGTCTGGCGGGCGGTTGCGCGGCCGCTGGCGCAATCGTTTGCGACGAATCGCCAATAATCTGCATCGGCAACGCGGCGTTGTCGGCCTGGGCTGGCGCCTGATCGTCCGGGTGCCGGTAATCGGCAAACCCGCCATCCAGCCGCTCGATTTCAAGCGTGCAGAAGTCTTCGATAAAGCTGAACACGTCGACGATCTGCTCCCGTCCGGCAGCACTGCGCAGGGTGATCGCCAGGCTCAGGTAGCACTGATGCGGGTCCAGCTCGTGCAATGCCGGCAGGCCGGCAGTGTCGGTCTGCAGCTCGGTGATGGCCCCGAGCTTTTTCAGGTAACGGACAAAGGCGGCCGGGTCGAAGCCATTTTCGAACAGCTCGCGGGCGAAACCGATATTGATCTGCCAGTCATGTACGTCGAGCTCGTCCGGGGTGCCCGCCACCGGTTGTGCCGGGCTGTCCTGCGCTTGCGGGGCATGTCCCTGGGCCGCCGACAGCGCGGCAATCAGCGGCGCGTGACGGCTTTCATCGACGTTCAACTGGCCGTTGTCGTCGACGCTTTCAAGCAGGGTGCTCAGCTCGTCCATGCAGGTCAGCATCAGCGAGGTCATTTGCGAGGTCAGGGTCAACTGACCGTCACGCACCATCATCAACAGGCTTTCCAGATGATGGGTGAGGTTGACCAGCGCGGTCAGCGAGAAAATACCCGCCGAGCCTTTGAGGGTGTGCACGGCGCGGAACAGTTGATTGACTGCTTCGTCATCCTCGGGACTGATTTCCAGGCGTAGCAGGCTGTCTTCAGCGTCCTTGAGCAGATCACGGCCTTCATCCAGAAAGCCTTGCAGCAGTTGGTTCCACTGATCGCCACTGAACATGGGTCAATCCTCGGCCGGGGCGGTGGGGTGAAGTACATCCAGGGCCAGCAACCCGGCCAGTTCGATCACGCAGGGCGAGGCCGCAATGATTTCGGGCTGCTGCCCATAAGCCGCCAGGCTCTGGTGCAGCGCCAGCAGCAATTGCGCACCGGCACTGTCGAGTTCAGCGATACCGGAAAGGTCCAGTTGCCAGGTCGCATCACTGGCGGCGGGCAGCAGCGCCTTGAGTTGCTCAAGGGCCTGCTGGACTTCGTAGATCGTCAGGTCACCGGCGGCGTGCAGCAGCGCCGGTGCGTCCGGGGTCGGGTGGCTGAGGGTGAACATGGGCTCAGCCCATCAGCTTTTCGACTGCCGCCAGCAACTGTTGGGGCTGGAACGGCTTGACGATCCAGGCTTTGGCGCCAGCGGCCTGGCCTTCGGCTTTCTTCGACTGCTCGCTTTCGGTGGTGAGCATCATGATCGGTGTGAAGCGGTACTCGGGGCGGGCCTTGACCGCCTTGACCAGGCCGATGCCGTCCAGATTGGGCATGTTCACGTCACTGATGATCAGGTTGATTTTCTGCCCGGTCAGTTTGTTCAGGGCATCACGGCCATCGCTGGCTTCGATCACTTGATGGCCGGCGCTGGTCAGGCTCATCTTCACCAGTTGGCGCATCGAAGAAGAGTCATCGACGATCATTACGGTCTTGGCCATGTAGGAGTTCCTCGCAAAGGAAAAGGCAATAAACACAGAAAAAACAGCTACAACGAATTCGGTCGCCAGGGGCTCTAGAAGAACGTGACTTCACTGGCAGTGGTCTGGGTTCGCCCGTGGCGTTCCTCTTCGGTGGTGAAGCGCTGGCGCAGGCGGTCGAGCCAGGCACGCGGGTCGTGCAGGCTGGCGTCCTGTTGCTGCAAGGCGTCGAGCAGCTGCTGCTGGTCGCTCTGGACGTGGTCGAGCATCTGGTCGGCGCGGTCCTGGAATTGCAGGCTGATCATGATCGCCTGAATGTCCTGCTGGGTATCGCGGGCATCACGCTGCAGGGTGTGAGAGGCGCCGGACAGCTCATTGAGGTTGTCTTCAAGGTGGCTCATCACGGTCTTGACCGACGCATCCAGGAACGCCAGGTTGCTGCGTTCGCTTTCACCCAGCTCGGCGGCGGCGCTGATGGTCGACTGGATCGCGTGGTTGATCTCTTCGACCTTGATGTCCATGCCCTGGCCGGTCTCGGCCGACAGTGAAGAAAGCTTGCGCACTTCGTCGGCAACCACCGAAAAGCCCCGGCCATGTTCACCGGCACGAGCAGCCTCGATGGCGGCATTGAGGGCCAGCAGGTTGGTCTGGCTGGCGATTTCCTGCACCCGCTTGGCCATCTGCTGCAACTGGCTGGCATAGCTGTCGAGCTGGCTGATGGTGTCGATCAGCGCCTGTTGACGCTTGCTGCTGGCTTCGAAGGCATGGGTGACTTCCATCAGGCGCTGGTTGGCATCGCGCAGGCTGGTGCCGACGCCGCCGTTGGCCAGGATGTTTTCCGAATTACCCAGGCTGCTTTCAAGGCGGCTGGCAATGTTGCTGAAGCGCTCGAACAGGTCGCCGATGTTGCTTTGCAGCAGGTCGCGGCTCTGGGCGATGCTGTCGCTCCAGCTGGGCACCACGGTGTGCAGCAGGGCCGGCACGTCAGGCGCTGGCGAGGGGGTGCCGGGTTCTGTGGGGACAACCGGATCTGCAACCGGGGCGGGTTTGCGCAGTTGCACCACCACGGTGGCGCAGGCAATGATCAGCAGGCCGGCGATGATGACCAGGTTCTGGCTCAATGCGAGTCCAGTGGCACCGAGTGCGAGGCCTACCCAGAAAGCAAGATAAATCAACATCCTCGCATCCATTCGATTACCTGAAAGTCCGGGGATCATAGCGATGGCAATTTGACGTCAATATCGGGGCAACCCCTAATCCGACCAGCGGGTCATGGGGGGACTTATTAGCCTCGGTCACCGGAAGACTTGACTGAGCAGTCAGCCTAATGCCTTCTGCCGCAACGACTTGGCAGGGACGGTCGAATCCGCGTTTAGTCATTTGCAGTGGCTGTGTCTAGGAAATTGGCTTAAGGGTCGTGGTCCGGGGCTCTGGTCAGGTGGCGCTATTTGGAAAGAAAGTGTTGCATTGGAGTACTTCTGCCCCGGTTGACAGGTGATTCGGTGCATGATTTCAAGGTGCCATATGCGAAAACGGAGCACCTGCTTCATGGCAGATGCCCCGTTGCTATCAGAGGTTCTATTAAGGGCTTGCAGGCGCTCAGAGCTGCCCTTAAGGGGCGCTGCGGGCACTGAACACGGCCTTGCCGATGCCTTGCAGCACGGTGTCGTTTTGCGGCGTGTGGACCCTGGCGCACAGCACGTTACGGTAGTGGCGTTGCAATGGGTTACTGCGTGACAGCCCAGGATTGCCGCTGGCCTCCAGGGCGATTTCGACGGCACGCTGGGCATTGTTGGTGACCAGGTATTTGATCTGTGCGGCATGCTGGCTGGGCACCTGGCCGTGGGCGGCCGAATGCAGCAGATTGTGGTTGGCGAACAGCAGCGTATCGATGTGCCCGACCGCCTCCTGAAAGCGCGGCAGGGTGGCCAGTGAGGCGCCGAGGTTGGATGGCTTGCGCTGCTCCAGCCACGCCACCAGCCAGTCACGCGCAGCGTGCGCTACACCGTCGTAGACCGCCGAGAGCAGCACCGACATCCACAGCATCCCGGCCGGGTCCAGTTCGGCGCGGATGTTGCTCCAGGGGCTGACGCTGACCGCTTGTTCCAGCGGAATCAGCACATCTTCAAAGATCACCTCATGGCTGCTGGTGGCGCGCATGCCCAAGTGGTCCCAGTCTTCGACGATGCGAATGCCCGGGGTGTCCTTGTGCACCAGATAAGTACCGACCAGCGGGTCTTGATCGTCACTGCGGCCCCACACGCCGAACCAGGTCAGGCCGTGGCTGCCGGTGGAATAGATCTTGCGCCCGCTGATGCGCCAGCCTTGCGCCGTACGCCGGGCGATGGTTGCCGGCAGGCCGCCACGCGCCGGCGTGCCAAGGTCGGGCTCGACGCGCAGGGCGTTGATCAGCGCACCGTTGTGCACGGCGTCCAGGGCGACTTTTTTGCGCAGGTGTGCCGGCCACTGCAGGCTGTCTTGCAGGCGTGCGTGCTGGATGTACTGCATGACCAGAATCAGCGCCGTGGACGGCTCGCCTTTGGCCACCGCCTTGATCACCTCCAGCGCCTTGGGCAGGTCGGCACCGCCGCCGCCCAATTCAACAGGCACGGTCAGACCCAGCAGGTCGTGCTCGTGCAGCACGCGGAAGTTCTCGTGCGGAAACTCGCCGCTTTGGTCATAGTGCTCGGCGGTGCTGGCCAGCAGGGCGCTGATATCGGCCAGCCTGGCGCTGAACGCTGCCGCCGACTCTGGTTCGTCAACAGGCTGACGAAGACTTGTGAGGCTCATGTGTGATTCCTTTTCAGTGGCGGCCGCCGGCTATCAGGCCGCTCAGACCGTCGCTGCGGTCAGGGCCAGCTCGACGGCTTGCAGGATGGGTTCGGCTTCGGCACGCACCAGCCAGTCGGGGCTGACCTGGGCAAACACCACCCGCGCTTCGCGGTCGAGCACCACCACGGTGGGCTGTGGCAGCTCCCAGGTGCCGGTGCCGGTGACCTCGCCAATCGAGGAGCCCTTGCTTAATGCCGCCTGGCGCGAAGCCTCGTCGAAGCTGTAGAGAATCCCCAGCCGCCTGGCCAGGACGTTGTCCTTGTCGCTGGCGACTTGCAGGGTCAGGTTATGTCGGTGCTTGATCTCGATCAGACGCTCAGGCACCTGTGGGCTGACCGCCACCAACGGTACGCCCCTGGCCTTGAGCGCCGCCGCCAGTTGGCGATCGTAATGCGGGATGGCCAGATTGCAGGCCGGGCAGCCGGCAAAGCGGAAGAACACCAGCACCGCCGGGCCTTCGGCCAGCAACTGGTCGCGGCTCAGCACACCGCCTTCAACCTTGAGCAGTTCGAACGGCCCGATGTGATCACCGGCTTTGACGAAGCGTTCGGTGTCGGCGGTATCGACCAGCAACTGGCGCTGGTTGATGTTGATTTGCAGGGCTTCAGGCGCCCAGCTGGCGACCCGCTCGGCGTGCAGGTCGGCCAGTTGTTGGTTGAGTGACTGGCTCATGCGACGGCGTCCTCGGGGCGTGTTGTTGCGCTGTAACGGTTGGCCGGTTTGGCCAGGCCGAAATGCTCGCGCAGGGTGGCGCCGCTGTACTCGGTGCGCAACAGGCCACGCTGTTGCAGGATCGGCACCACCAGTTCAGTGAAATACTGCAGGCCATCGGGCAGCAGCGAATTGATGATGAAACCGTCGGCCGCGCCCTGTTCGAACCAGGTCTGCAGGGCGTCGGCGACGTGCTCCGGGGTGCCGACGAAATCCCGGTTCGGCCGGGAGAACCACAACGCCACTTCGCGCAGGCTCAACTGCTGTTCTCTGGCCAGTCGCTTGATCCGGTCGGAACCGCCTTTCTGGCTGTTGGCGCCCAGGTCGCCGAGTTCCGGGAACGGCTCGTCGAGGGGGTACTGAGTAAAGTCGTGGTCGTTAAACGGGCGGCCCAAAGCCACGATGGCATCCTCGATGCTGACCAGTTCTACGGCCTGCTGGAAACGCGCCTCCACTTCGGCCTCGTCACGGCCGACGATCGGGCGGATGCCCGGCAAAATCGACAGCGTCTGCGGGTCACGGCCAAAGCCGGCAGCGCGCTTTTTCAGGTCTGCCGAATAGGCGATGCCGTCCTGCAGCGACTCGACATGGACGAAGATCGCGTCGGAATATTCGGCGGCGAAGTTACGCCCGTCTTCGCTGGTGCCGGCCTGGAACAGTACCGGCTGGCCTTGACGCGAACGGGCAATGTTCAGCGGACCTTTGACCTTGAAGAACTCGCCTTGGTGATTGAGTGCATGCAGCTTGTCGGGGGCAAAGAATTCGCCGCTCTGTTTGTTGCGGATAAAGGCGTCGTCTTCCCAGGAGTCCCACAGGCCACGCACCACCGAAACGTGCTCCTTGGCGATGCGATAGCGCACGGCATGCGGCGGGTGTTCGCTTTTGCCGAAGTTATCGGCGGTGCCGCTCAGCCAGGAGGTCACGATGTTCCAGCCGGCGCGACCGCCGCTGATGTGATCCAGAGAAGCAAATTGCCGGGCGACCTGGAAGGGCTCGGTGTAGCTCACTGTCACCGTCGCCACCAGACCGATATGTTCGGTGGTGGCCGCCAGTGCCGACAAGACGGTCAACGGCTCGAAACGGTTGAGGTAATGCGGGCTGGACTTTTCGTGAATGTGCAGGCTGTCGGCAATGAACACGAAGTCGAATTTGGCGGCTTCAGCCAGGCGGGTCTGCTGCTTGTAAAAACCGAAGTTGACGCTGGCATCAGCCAGCGCGTCCGGATGGCGCCACTCGCCCCAACCGTGACCGACACCATGAACCATGGCGCCCAGTTTCAGATGACGCTGCTTGAGATGACCTTGCTTGCTCATGAAAAATTCTCCTGAAAATGAGAGGGCCGGCTGGACCTGCATGGACCGGCCGGGCGCCGTAGGAGCGGCTGTCTTCGGTTCAGATCACATAAAACCCATGGGTGCCATCACGACCCAGTTGCGCCACCAGGCCATATTCCCAGTCCAGGTAGGCCTGCATCGCCTCACGGGGGGCGTCGGTGCCTTCATACGGGCGGCGATAGCGGTCGGTACGCGCTGAAGCCAGCCGGGTTTCGCCGTGTTCCAGCGGCTGGCCGGCCTTGATCCAGCTGGCGGTGCCGCCCTCAAGCAGGAACACCGGCTTGCCGGTCAGCGCCTCGACCTGGGCCACGGCCAGGCGCGCCAGCTTGCTGCTGCCACAGGTCAGCACATAGCGTTCGGCGCTCGGGATCTTTGCCAGGGCGTTGGCCAGATCGGCGCGCAATGTCCACCAGGCGCCGGGGATATGCTGTTTGACATAGTTGGCGCTGGCGGTGAAATCCAGGACCGCGACGTTGCCCTGAGCCTGCCACTGGGCCAGGGTCTCGGGGCTGATCTGCTCGACCTGCGGGGTTGGCGGGGCGGGGGCGTCCCACTCGCCGCTGGCACTGAAGTCAGCCGGCTGCAAGTCGTCCAGCACGTAGACTTCCCAGCCCAGTTGCGCGAGCCATGAAGCTGACATGTTGGCGCGCACGCCGTCGTCATCGGCCAGCACAATGCGCGCGCCACGCACGCTGGCGAAGTGATCGGTTTCCTGCACCAGTTGCCCGCCCGGTGTCGAGCGTGCGCCGGGCACGTGGCCCTTGGCAAATTCTTCCGGGGTGCGCACGTCGAACAGGTAAGTGGTGCGCGCGGCCTCTGCCTGGAAACGCTGCAGGTCAGCCAGGCTGGCCCGCTGGACCCGGGCCTTGTCGGCGACCTGGCGGGCGTCGGCGCTGGCGCTCTGGCGGGTTTGTTCACTGACCTGGGCAAAACGCCGGGCCTGACCATGGTCCAGGGTCTGGCCAGCCAGCAGCCAGCCGATGGTGCCGTTGCGCAGGGCGCTGATCGGGTTGGGCAGGCCAGCGTTGACCAGCGATTGGGTGCCGATGATGCTGCGGGTACGACCGGC
Organism: Pseudomonas sp. 21LCFQ010; assembly: GCF_024129905.1. NCBI lineage: Bacteria > Pseudomonadati > Pseudomonadota > Gammaproteobacteria > Pseudomonadales > Pseudomonadaceae > Pseudomonas > Pseudomonas sp. 21LCFQ010. The sequence continues at coordinate 33,558 of NZ_JAMYDZ010000019.1, forward strand.
ACAGTTGACGATGATCCGGGTGCTCGGGTCGGGTGCCAGTTCGCGGGCGCGCAGCACCAGCTCGGCGCCGGGCACACTGATCCCGGTCGGGATGCTCATGGTCTGGTATTCGTCGAAGCGGCGGGCATCGAGCACCACCACGTCGGCCTTGGCATCGAGCAGCGCCTTGACCTCTTCGGCGGCCAGCGACGGTGTGCCGCGATGGTGCTCGACCAGTTCGCCAAACGCCTTGCTTGGCACGTTGACGTCGATGAACAACTCACCGCCCGCCGCGCCCCAGCCGGCCAGGCCGCCTTCGAGCAGTTTCACGTCACTGTAGCCCAGCTCGACAAAGCGCTGCACGGCACGCTGCGCCAGGCCTTCGCCGTTGTCGTAGACGGTCACCGGGGTGTCCTTGCGCGGAATCCGCGCCAGCACTTCCAGCTCCAGCTTGGACAGCGGGATGTTGACCGCGAACAGCGGATGCGACTCGGCGAACGGAGCTTCTTCACGCACGTCGACCAGGGCCAGTTCTTGCCGGTCCAGCAGCGCCTGGCGAATATCGGTATAGGAACGGGTTGCTTGTGTAGTCATCGTGCTTGGCTCGCTTCTTTTGACAGATCCCAGATGTTGGGTAGAAAGGCGTTTGAATACCCGGAAATGAACGGCTTCTCGGTGCCATCGTCGAGGTACACCGCACGCCGCACCGCACCGATGTTGGCGCCGTAGACGTGAATGCTGATCGACACCTGGTCAGCAAAGGCATTGCTGACCTGATGCACATCGTTGCTGCGTGGCGACAGGGCTTCGACCTGACCTGGCTCCAGGCGGATGGCCGGGCCTTCACGTTCCAGCCGGCCATCGGCGCTGCGCACGAAGCCTTGCGAGTACTCGGCGCCGCGCAACATGCCGATCAGACCCCAGACCCGGTGGTCGTGGATCGGTGTACTCTGGCCCGGTCCCCAGACAAAACTGACGATGGAAAAGCGCTGCCTTGAATCGGCGTGCAGCAGAAACTGCTGGTAGCGGGTGGGGTCCGGGATGGCAAATTCGTCGGGCAGCCAGTCATCGAAGCTGACCAGTTGCGACAACAACTGGCCACCGCGATGCAGCAGGTCGCTCTCGTGCGGATTGCCGTCGATCAGTTCGGCCAGCGCACCGATAAAGGCACGGAGTCTTTCGGGATGAGGCGTGTGTGACATATCCATTCCAGGCGGTGGTGAGGCATGGCTGGATATAAACATAATAGCTGTACTTAATATGCTATTTTTTTATGATTAGAATATAACCAAAAGCTCTTTATAAGCTGTTTTGTCGTTGTGACCTTGCATATGCATCGGTTCGTCCGGGACCCGCCACGCCGCGCGTTCGGCACGTTATCGGACTTTCCAGAAAGCGCGAATGGCACTATGCTTTTTGCCTATGTTCCTTTTATGCCTTTATGTGCGGTTCGAATGAAAATTGATGATATCGATGCTTTCGTTGCAGTGATCCGCTGTCAGTCGATCAGCCACGCGGCTGAGTCCTTGCAACTGACCCAGCCGGCCATTACCCGGCGCGTGCAGAATTTCGAGCAGGCGCTGGGGGTCGAGCTGTTCGACCGCAATACCAAACCGCTCAAACCCACCCCCATGGGGCATCAGGTCTATCAGAAGTGCCTGGCGATCCTGCGTGAGATGGACGCCCTGCGCGAGCTGGTGGCCAGCGATACACCGCCCAGCGGCCAGTTGCGTCTCGGCGTGCCGCAGACCATCGGCGATGTGGTGTTGCTCGACGCTCTCAAGCAATTGCGCGGTGAGTTTCCCGAGCTGCGTGCCCAAGTGGTGACCGGTTGGGGCAGCCACCTGATCGGCAAGATCGAGAACGGCGAGCTGGATGCCGCAGCTGCACTGTTTCCGGCCGGCAAGATTTTTCCGGACAACATCCTTGGCCAGTCGATCGGCAAGGTCGAGCTGGTGGTGGTCTGCGCTCGCGAATCGGCGCCGAAAAAGACCGTCAAACTGGCTGACTGTTACCAGCAGGGCTGGGTGCTCAACCCTGACGGCTGCGGTTTTCGTGCCGGCTTGCAACGCACCTTGTCTGACCAGGGGCTGGGCCTGAAGGTCAACCTGGAAACCTTCGGCACTGAGTTGCAACTGGGGCTGGTTGCCGATGGCATGGGGCTGGGTCTGGTGCCACGGCCGTTGCTGGAGCGCAGTGCCCACCGTGAGCAACTGGCGGTGGTCAACCTCAAGGACTTCAAGCCGGTGATGGACCTGTGGCTGGTTTACCCGCGCTTTCTGGGCAATCTGCAAGCGCCGGTCGACGCGTTTGGCAATCTGGTAGCCCATTCGCTCAAGCAGGTGTCAGCCGCAGCCTGAACCTGCTTTGTATAAAAAATCTGCATTATATAAATGGCGATGATCAGAAGATTTAAACATTAGGTTATCGCTAAATAGAATTTCACCGACGTTTCTTATGCGCCTAGCATGGGCCTTGCTCCACTCGGATGTGTGTCGTCCGAGTGACTACCAAGGAAGCTGCCCATGCCTGAAAAAGCCTTTGAGCCTGCCGCCGCCGGCTATCTAACCATCAGCAAGCCTGACCCGGCCCACACGGCTGGCAAACCGGGTGCGCGCCGTTGGACGGTTCCGGCATTCGTGGTGCGCCTGCTCAGCCCGCTGGCGTTATTGCTGCTCTGGGAACTGGCCTCTCAGACGGGCCTGTTGCCTGGCCGGGTAATCGCTGCGCCTTCGCAGATAGGTGGCACGCTGTGGGAGATGATCAGTTCCGGCGAACTGGCCGGGCACTTATGGGTATCTTTGCAACGTGCCTTGCTCGGCTTGGGCATCGGTGTGGCAATTGGCGTGGCGGCGGCGCTGTTCACCGGGTTGTCGAAACAGGGTGAAGTGATTCTCGACTCACCCATGCAGATGCTGCGCACCATTCCATCCCTGGCGCTGGTGCCGTTGTTCATTCTCTGGTTCGGGATTGGCGAATTCACCAAGGTGGCGCTGATCGTCACCGGCACCACGTTTCCGGTGTATCTGAATCTGTTTTCCGGTATCCGCAATATCGACCCCAAACTGATCGAGGCGGCCAATACCTTGGGCCTGAGCCGCCGCGAACTGATCTGGCATGTGATTCTGCCGGGCGCGCTGCCTTCGTTCTTTGTCGGCCTGCGATACTCGCTGGGCATCTCGTGGTTGGCCCTGGTGTTTGTCGAGCAGATCAACACCACCGCCGGCATCGGTTACCTGGCCAGTGATGCCCGCGATTTCATGCGCACTGATGTGATTGTCATCTGCCTGTTGATCTACAGCGTTCTGGGCCTGTTGATCGACGGCATCATCCGCACTCTGGAACGCTATGCACTGGCCTGGCGTCCGACCTTCTTGAGGACCTGAACATGAACGCTCTCGACCTGCAGGAACCCGTCGCCGCCCGCTCCAGTGCCGAGCACCAGCCGCCTGCCGCCGTCCAACTGCGTAAGGTGGTGCGCCAGTTCGGCGAACAGCGGGTGATCGACAATCTGCAACTGGACATTGCCCCCGGCGAATTCGTCGCCTTGCTGGGTGCCAGTGGTTCGGGCAAGACCACCTTGCTGCGCAGCCTGGCCGGGCTCGACAGTATCGAAGGTGGCGAGTTGCGGGTGCCCAAGGCCCGCGCTGCGGTGTTTCAGGAACCGCGGCTGATGCCTTGGAAACGCGCCTGGAAAAACGTCACCCTTGGCCTGCGCAGCATTGATGCCAAGGCCCGCGCCGAGGCAGCGCTGACCGAGGTTGGCCTGGCGCATCGCATCAATGCCTTTCCGGCGACGCTGTCCGGTGGTGAAGCCCAGCGGGTTGCTCTGGCCCGTGCCCTGGTGCGCGAACCGCAACTGCTATTGCTCGATGAACCCTTCGCCGCCCTTGATGCACTGACCCGCATCCGCATGCACCAATTGATCATTGATCTATGGCGCAAACACACCCCGGCGGTGCTGCTGGTGACGCATGACGTGGATGAAGCCATCTTGCTGGCCGACCGGGTCATTGTGCTGGCTCACGGCAAAATCGCCGACCAGATCCATATCGACCTGCCGCGCCAGCGTGACAGCGGTCAGCCTGGCTTCCAGGCAATCCGGGCCCGGTTGCTGGGGTTGCTGGGAGTCAAGGCCGGCGAGCACGGTGCCGCAGTAGATCAGACCTTGACCGCGTTGCGGCGGGTGGCTAATGCCCGCTGAGGCTGGCTGTCAGGCTGTTGTGATGCAGATCGAAGTCGTCCAGCTGTTGTTCAGGTGAGGTACAACGGGGTGCGGTCTGTTGCCGGAGCCACTGCTGCCAGACGCCATCGGGCGCGGTGACGAAGTCTTCACCCAGCGCCAGGCGGTATCTGGCCCAGGTCGCAAAACCAAACTCGGTGATCAGCCCCCATTCACGGCCACTGCTCAGTGACTGCTCCAGCCATTGATCGATCTGGTTGGGGCTTTGCCCGGCAAAGGCGGTGGGATACTCGCCAAGCAGCCAGTTGTACAGGCGTTGTTGAAAGACAAACACGGTTGCCTGTTCGAAGGCTTCGAGCTGCTGCGCACCTTGCAGGGCGAAACCGACTGCCCAGGGCTGGCGCTCGCCGGTTACACGGAATGCGGCGATACCTTTGGCGGCCTGCCAGGGTTGCCGGGGCTCTGCGACCCGCAGCTCATCAATCGGACCCAGCGTAAGGTCCAGTTGCCCGGCAGCGAAACTGCTCAGCCAGTGATGCATCACCACCGGATCAGAGAAGCGCAGCAAGCTGGCATTGCCCAACGCGTCCGGCGGGCAGATGAAGTGGCGCAGGTGGTTGGCAATCTCCAGCAGCGCTGCGCCACTGGCCAGCAGGCTCGCACAGGACTGCCAGTGTGGATCGCTCGGCCATGCGTCCCTGAGTGATGCACTGGCCTGTACCAGGATCGGGCCTTGGGCCTGGAAGTCGGCCCAGCGGGTGCCGAGGTACAGCGGTTCGATGTCGAGGTTTTGCTGGCGGCCGTGGAGCTGCCTGAGCGCGTCAGGCATGAGCAGGCCGTCGACCAGCAGGTAGTGCGTCAGGTTCATGGCTTGGCCTTGCGCGCGGCTTGCTCGCATGGCTCGCAACGGGCGCTGCGCTTGAACGTCAACTGCTGGGCTGCTACCCGCAACGGCGGTGGTTCACTGCTCGCGGCAGCGTCCAGGGGGCCTGGCAGCAGAGGTTGGGCGGGGCTGCCGTCGGCGGCCATCCCCAGCGGGTCAGGCAGGGGCAGGGTGCTCATGGTGATGCCAGCGGCATTGATGCTGATGAAGTGTCCGCCGGCCTTGAGGGTGATTTGCTGACCGCCGTCGAGAACCAGCCTGCTGCCGGCCTTGAGATGAATTTCCCGACCGGCCTCGACCAACTGCGCGACGCCCAGCCGCACATGCTGGGTCATGCCGACGCTCAAGTGATCATTGGCCTGGACCTGCGTGCGTCGGTCGGCATCGATAGTGGTGTGCTCATCGGCCAACAGGTGTGAGTAGCTGGTGGCTTCGACCCGCTCGTGGCGTTCGTTGCCAACATGAACTCTCTGGTCGTGGCCGATGCGCTGGTCCCAGTCACGTTGGGCATGGACGAAGATCTGCTCCTGACCCTGGCGGTCGTCGATGCGCACTTCATTGAAGCCGCCACCGCCTGGGCTGCTCATGCTCTTGAACACACTGCGGGTCTTGTGTTCGGGCAGTGGATAGGGATGTGGCTGGTCGGTGTGGTACAGACAGCCACTGACCAAGGGTTGGTCCGGGTCGCCTTCAATAAAGGTCACCAGCACTTCGGTGCCGACCCTGGGCAAACTGACCGCACCGTAGTGGCTGCCGGCCCAGCCACTGGCCACGCGCATCCAGCAACTGGAGTGCTCGTCGTTTTGACGCTCGCGGTCCCAATGAAAGCGCACCTTGACCCGGCCATGCGGGTCACAGTGAATCTCCTGCCCGGCGGGCCCGGTGACAATAGCGGTCTGGCTGCCCAGTACCCGTGGTTTGCGATGGCGCAACGGCGGACGGTACAGCGCCTGTGACGGGGTGGCCAGAAAGCGGTTGCGGTAGCCCTGGCTGAATTCGCCATGGGACAGCGCCGCCGGTTCACCGGCTTCTTCAAGCACTTGCGGCTGATGGCCTTCGTGCTGGATCTCGGTCAGCAACCACAACTCATTCCAGACCTCGCGCGGGTGTTCGGTCAGGGGCAGAAAATGGCCGCTGACCAGTTGCGGCTGGTCACTGTGACCCTCGGCCAACTGATGGTCATGGCGATGGCGTTCCAGAGCGCGGGTAGCAAGCAACTGGCCGTGCTCGCGGTGGCTGAAGCGTGCCGGGTAGACATAGTCTTCAAGGTCGAGCGGGGCGTCACTGCTGGCCTCACTGTGCAAATGCACCCGTGGGATTGTGAAACTCCAGTCACGCCGGGCGGTACGGTTGCTGCGGGTTTCCAGGCGCAGTTTGAAGCGCTTGACCACCGGCGTCGTGGCGACCATCGAGGTGTTGGGGTTGTAGCGCTGGGGCGCCAGCCGCGGGAAGAACGTCTGGTCGTCGCCAAACACCAGCACGTGGCCTTGCCGGCTATGTTCAAAGTGATAGTGCAAGCCTTCTTCTTCGCACAGGCGCTGGATGAACTGCAGGTCCGACTCCTGATACTGCACGCAGTACTCGCGGGGCGGGTACGGCTTGTGCACATGAAAGCGCCAGGCATCGGCAAGGATGCCGTGCTCCTTGAGCAGCAGGATGATGATCTCCTGCACGCTCTTGTTCTGGAATATTCGCTGGTTGCTGCGGTAAGCGAGATTGGCCAGGCGCGGGCGCAGGCTCAATTGGTAGTGGCTGAGCCGCTGACCGCGATCACCCTGGGCGATGCGCTCGACCTGACCATGAATACCACCGCCCTCGGCGCTCAGTTGCAGGAACGCCGGGCGATGCAGAAAGGCTTGCAGATCCAGATCCTGGCGTTCGCTGACCAGCTGGATATCGAAGCGAAACGGCTCGTTCAGCGCTTCGCGGCCCTGAAAGGCCAGCACCTGAAAATCATGCTGGCCGGGCAGGGTGAGGGTAAAAACGTGCTGTTGGGGGGCGGCGGACATGGCAGATCTCCTTGCGCTGACCGGGGTCGCAGATGTGCGCCGGTTCGGCGGCGTCAGGCGGACAAACCAAGAACTGTGCCGAATACAGAATTTTGTGTTTTATCAATGGGTTGTGGTTTTCCGTGGTGAGTGGCTGGACAGAAAATGAACAAGCTTCGGGCAAGCCATTGCATCTTGCTGCGCAGGGTGTTGCGCATCACTGAAAGCCTCGAAGTTAATGGGTGTGGAGCACAGCAATGGGCTGTGGGGCGCAAATCCCGGGTCATTGATTGCGCAGTTGAAGGTTGTTGGGCCGGTTACAAACAACCAGACGGCGTATCATGGTGCTCTCCAATCCATCGTCAGGGACCTGCCTCGATGAGCACCGTTAAAGCCGAAATCGTCATCACCTATTGCAGTCAGTGCCAATGGCTGTTGCGTGCAGCCTGGCTGGCGCAGGAGTTGCTCAGTACCTTTGGCGATGATCTTGGCCGGGTCTGTCTGGAACCGGGTACGGGCGGGATATTTCGCATCACCTGCGCCGATGTACAAATCTGGGAGCGCAAGGCCGATGGAGGCTTCCCGGAAGCCAAGGTACTCAAGCAACGGGTGCGTGACCAGATCGATCCGCAACGCGACCTGGGGCACAACGACCGCGTGGCTGAGTAACAGACCGGTCGGCAATCCGGCGGCTGTCACGTTAACGCCATCTTGACGTCATATTCAATTCACCGGTCAGGCGCACGCTACGCCAAAACCTGCCGGAGGTTCAGTATGACCAGCGCCGAATTCGCCAAGCCCAGCCGCAAGCAACGGGTACGGACCCTGTGGATCTCCGACGTGCACCTGGGCACTCGTGATTGCCAGGCCGAGCATCTGTCGACCTTCCTCAAAGGCTATCAGGCCGACACGATCTACCTGGTCGGTGACATCATCGATGGCTGGAAGATGCGCGGCGGCATGTACTGGCCCCAGGCGCACACCAACGTGATCCGCCGCCTGCTGACCATGAGCAAGCGTGGCACAGAGGTGATCTACATCACCGGCAACCACGACGAGTTCCTGCGCCGTTACTCGAAGCTGATCCTTGGCAATATCCAGTTGGTGGATGAGGCCGAGCACGTCACCGTCGATGGCCGTCGCCTGCTGGTGATCCATGGCGACCAGTTCGACGTGATTACCCGCTACCACCGCTGGCTGGCTTTTCTGGGCGACTCGGCCTACGAATTCACCCTGACCCTCAACCGCTGGCTCAACCACTGGCGCGCTCGCTACGGTTATGGCTACTGGTCGCTGTCGGCGTACCTCAAGCATAAGGTCAAGACTGCAGTGAGCTTCATCAGCGACTTCGAGCAGGCGATTGCCCACGAATGCGTGCGCCGAGGACTGGATGGCGTGGTCTGCGGGCATATCCACCATGCGGAAATTCGCGACGTTGGGGATGTGCAGTACCTCAACTGCGGCGACTGGGTCGAGTCCTGCACGGCGCTGATCGAACACCTGGACGGCACCATCGAACTGTATCGACTGGCCGATGCGCAGGGCACGGCGAAACAGCGCGAAGAACAGGCGGTGACGGCCTCGTAGGAGCGGCTTCAGCCGCGAACGGGCTTCCCGCGTACAGCGGTGAATGCTTTCCCGGCTAAAGCCGATCGCCGCCCGGCCGGTCCTACAGCGCATCGTCGGCCGACCCCATAAGGCAAGCCGTCTTAGAACGGCACCTTGCCCAGCAGCATGTCGCGGAACATCACGAAATCCGCCAGCAGGCTATAGAACGGATGCTTGAAGGTCGCCGGGCGGTTTTTCTCGAACACGTAGTGCCCGAGCCAGGCGAAACCATAACCGGCCAATGGCACCCACCACAGCAACCACCAGCGGCCACTGCCGATACCGAACGCCAGCAGGAAGATCACCAGGCTGGTGCCGACAAAGTGCAGGCGCCGGCAGGTGCTGTTGCGGTGTTCCTGCAAATAGAACGGATAGAACTGCGCGAAACTGGCGAAAGATCTGACGTTTTCCATGCATGACGTCCTCTTGTCGATCAGGTCTGAGTCTAGCCCTGATCGACAAGCCGCGTCATCAGTGACGCCAGAATGCGGGTACGCACAGCACCAGGATGGTGATGATCTCCAGCCGGCCCAGCAGCATGCCGGCCGACAGAATCCATTTGGCGGCATCCGGCAGGCTGGCGAAGTTGCCGGCCGGGCCGATCACTTCACCCAGCCCCGGACCGACCCCGGACACGGTGCTGGCCGCGCCGGTCAGGGCGGTCATCCAGTCCAGGCCGAGCAGCGACAGCAGCAGGGCGATCACGCAGATGGTGATGGTGAAGAAGAACGAAAAGGTCAGGATCGAGCGCACGATCTCGTCGTCCAGGCGGTGGCCGTTGTACTTCTGCTTGATCACCGCCCGCGGGTGGATCAACTGGTTAAGGTTGGCCTTGAGCAGGATGTAGGCGACCTGGAAGCGGAACACCTTCACGCCGCCGGCCGTCGAGCCGGAGCAACCGCCGATGAAGCCCAGGTAGAAAAACAGCATCAGCGAGAAATTGCCCCACAGGCTGTAGTCGCCCAAGGCAAAGCCGGTGGTGGTGATCACCGAGGTGACGTTCAGCGCGACGTGGCGCAGGGCGTCAAGCCATGGCAGGTCAGTGGTCAGGCCGTACCACAGGGTCATCAGCGCCCAGGTGACCAGCAGCAGGCCCAGCAGCCCCTGCACCTGTTCATCCCTGAACAGCGCCTTGCGGTTGCCGCGCAGGGTCGCCACATACAGGGTGAAGGGCAGGCTGCCGAGGATCATCACCACCACTGCGACCCAATGCACCGCCGGTTGCGGCCATTTGGCCAGCGACAGGTCCGAGGTGGAGAAGCCGCCGGTGGAGATCGCCGACATCGCATGGTTGATCGCATCGAAAATGCCCATGCCCGCCCACCAGAACGCCAGGCTGCCGAACACGGTAAAGCCGACATAGGCGAGGATGATGTACTTGGCCACCATGTGCGAACGGGGCATGACCTTTTCCGAGCGGTCCGAGGACTCGGTCTGGAACAGCCGCATGCCGCCAATGCGCAGCAACGGCAGGATCGCTACCGCCATGCCGATAAAGCCGATACCGCCCAGCCAGTGCAGCATCGAGCGCCAGATCAGGATGCCCGGCGACATGCTGTCCAGGTGGTTAAGCACGGTCGAACCGGTGGCCGTGATACCCGACATGCTCTCGAAGAACGAGTCGGTATAGCTGATGTGGGTGGTCAGCAAGAACGGCAGGGCGGCGAAGATGCACACCACGATCCAGCTCGACACGGTCAGCATGTACATGTCCCGCGGGCGCAGGTGCACATGTTCCGGGCGCCCGGGTATCACCAGCGCAAGACCTGCGATAAAGGTGATGGCGCTGGCCCACAGGAACGAGCGCAGGTCTTCGAAACGGTCGTAGATCACCAGGGTCAGCATCGGCACGATCATCGAGATCGCCAGGGTGATCAGGAAGATGCCGATGATAAAACCGATGATGCGAAGGGTCGGCAACGCCATGAAACTGCTCGGACGGGTGGGGAAGGAGGCGCCATTCTACCTGCGCTTGAGGCCATGTAAACCGCTAGCCCAAGAGTAGCTGTTTATCGCGTTTGCACTCGTTATTGATAGCCACTGTGGCCTAGAATGCCCGACCACCTTTCAAGGAGATTCGCCCATGCAGGCGCTCGATGTATTGCTCAACCGTGTTTCGGTCCCGCGTCTGGTCGAGCCGGCCCCGGATGCTGCGCAGCGTGAAATCCTGTTCGGCGCGGCGTTGCGTGCGCCTGATCATGGTCTGCTCAAGCCGTACCGTTTCCTGAGCGTCGAAGGCCCGGCCCGTGAGCGCATGGGTGACCTGCTGGCCGAAGCACTGCTGCTGCAAGACCCCGAGGCCAGCGCGCAACAACTGGACAAGGCGCGCCTGGGGCCGTTGCGTGCGCCGTTGGTCGTGGTGGTGGTCGCCCGTTTGCAGGATCACCCCAAGGTGCCCCGCAGCGAACAGCGTCTGACCGCCGGCTGCGCTGCCCACGGGGTGTTGCTGGCTGCTTATGCGCTGGGCCTGGGCGGCGTCTGGCGCACCGGCGAGCTGTCGTTTTCGGCCCATGTAGCCAAGGGTTTTGGCCTGAGTGATGACGAAGAAGTGCTGGGTTTTCTATACCTTGGCACCCCGCAGAACCCGCCCCGTGTGGCCGCCAAGGAAGATCCTGCCGCGTTCGTCAGCGCCTGGCAGGGCTGAAGCGGTAGGGGCGGCCGGGCGGCGATTCGTCGGCCGGCGATCTGCTTTAGCCGCGAGCCGCAATGTAGGACTAATGCCGATCGGTTACGGTCGGCGCGGTTCTCTGTGGGAACGAGCTTGCTTGTGAAGACGACTTTACATTCACAGCAGATGTGCCGATTTTACTGGCCCTTTCGCGACCAAGGTCCCCACAGAGGGGCCGTGTTTGCTGTGCGGGCATGAGCGGCTAAGCGGGAGGCCCGCTCACTGGCACCAGCGGCAGTTCGAGTATTGCCACAAAGCCTCCGTCGGGATGGTTGCTCAGGCTCAGGCTGCCGCCGTGCCGTTCGGCGGCGCGTTTGGCAATCGCCAGGCCCAAACCATGACCGGCAGCCGTTTGACCCGGTGCACGAAAGAACGGCTCGCCCAGCTGTGCCAGATGCTCTGCCGGTGCGCCGGGGCCGTGATCGCGGACGCTGATGCGGATCTGCTCGCCGCTGCGCTGGGCGCTCAGTTGGACGGGGCGCTCCGGCGGGCTGAAGCGTCGGGCGTTGCGCAGCAGGTTGTCGACGGCGCGTTCGATCATGTCCGGCCAGCCTTCAACGCTCAGCGGGTTGGCGACCTGCAGCTCGATGTCCGGTGGCAGGCCATCGAGCAACGCATCGTTGCGCAACCGGTGCAGCAGTTCATTGAGGTCCACCGGTTCGGCCTTGGCCAGGTCAGCATCCAGCCGCGCCAACGCCAGAATCTCGCTGATCAGCGCTTCGAGGCGGTCGCACTCGCGATCCAGCCGTGGCCAGAGTTTTTCCCGCTCTTGCGGGGTGGCCCGGCCGGCCAGTGCCAGGGCGATACGCAGCCGGGCCAGCGGCGAGCGCAATTCGTGGGACACATCGCGCAGTAACTGACGCTGGCTGCCGATCAGGCTTTGCAGACGTGCGCCCATGCGGTTGAAGTCATTGGCCAGCACGCCGAACTCGTCACGGCGGTTGGCCAGTTGCGCCAGGCTGTGCTGTTGATAGCTGGTCTGGCCGAGGTCATAGACCGCGCTGCGCAAGCGGCTCAGCGGGCGGGTGATCGACAGGGTCACCATCAGGCTGAACAGGGTCAGCACCACCAGGGCAATGAACAGCGCGCTGAGCGGCCAGACCAGGCTCTGGCGATGCCACTGCTCCAGCTCAGGGTGCGGAATGCGATAAATCAGCAGGTAGGTTTCGCCGCTGGTCTCGCTGGTGTATTCGGTGGTCAGCCGCCGCCACGGCAATTGCTTGGGGTCGTTTTTCTGGCGGGCTTCGAAGGCGGCGGCGCGGGGCGGGAAAGTACCGGGGATCACCGCTTCACCGTTGCTGTTGAGCACCTGCACATCGATGCGGTGGCGATGCTTGAGTTTTTCCAGGTAATCCTGGGCGGCATCGGGCCCCTGTTCTTCGAAGCGCTTGGTCCACTTCTGCGGCAGCTCGTTGAGCACCGGGTGGCGGTTGAGCACCCAGGCATCCTGGTTGAGCATGTGCCCGACCAGAATCGACAGCCCTGCCACCAGGGCTATGGCCAGCCAGAAACTGGCCAGGATTCGCCAGAACAATGAACGCACGGAGCAACCTCTCTGCAACGGTAAAACCCGGCATGCGGGGCATGCCGGGTCGCGATGATGACATCACTAGGGGGATTATTGCGCCTTTTTGGCCTTTTCAGCTTTCCAGGCCTGGAATTCAGCCCACTCGGCGCGACGTTCTTCGCGCTTTTTCTTGTCGGCGTCAAATTCCTTCTGCTGCTCAGGGGTCAGCAAGCCACGGATCGCGGTGTCAGTCTTGGTGCGGCTGGCTTCGAGCTCATCCTTCATGGCCTTCTGGTCTGCCGCGGGCAGCTTGGCCAGGAAGCGCTCGTTGATTTCCTTGCGGGCGTGGGCCTGTTCACCCATCAGTTTGCCGATCTGCTGGCGCTGCTCGCGGCTCAGGTCCAGATCACCGAATGGACCGCCACGGTGTTTGCCTGGGCCATGGTCCTGGTGAAAGCGCGGGCCGCCGTCGTGGCCGTCTGCCGGGGCTACGGGTGCAGCCATGGCCACGGTTGGCAGGGCAGCGGCAAACATCAGAGCGGTAAGGGTCTTGCGCATGGTGTGTCTCCTGATTTCCAGTCCGGCTCGTTGCCGTTGGAGCCCAGTTTAGGGAGATCAAGGTCAAGCGCGGTCAACCCTGCGTAAAGCTTGGGTAAAGAGATTGTAGGAGCGAGCTTGCTCGCGAAGAGGCCGTTGAAACCACAGTATCTGCTGCGAATGTCTCACCCCCTTCGCGAGCGAGACGGATTGCCGCCCGGCCGCCTCTACACGCTGTAGTAATAGCCACGACTGCGCAGCGCCACGATGCGGGGCCGGCCATCCGGATGTGGGCCGATCTTCTTGCGCAGGTTGCTGACATGCATGTCCAGGCTGCGGTCATACAATGTCAGCTTGCGGCCCAGCGCCAGTTGCGCCAGCTCCTGTTTGTCCAGCGGCTCGCCGGGCTGGCTGAGCAGCGCTTCAAGCAGGCGACTTTCCGAGACGGTCAGGGTCATCTCTTTTTCGTCGATGCTGACCACGCCACGTAGCGGGCTGAAGCTCAGGTCACCCAGTTCAAGCTGGCTTGAGGTGCTGACCGGGTGGCTACGGCGCAACACGGCGCGCAGCCGCGCGGTCAGTTCACGCGGGTCGCATGGCTTGGCCAGGTAGTCGTCGGCGCCCAGTTCCAGACCCAGAATGCGGTCCAGCGGCTCGCCACGGGCCGAGAGCATCAGCACCGGCAGGTCGGGGTGCTCATTGCGCAATTGCTTGAGCAACTCCAGGCCGCTGCCGTCGGGCAGCATCACATCCAGCACCACGGCCGCCGGGGCGGCCTCGTTCAAGGCCTTGCGCGCACTTTGACCGTCGTGACAGGCCTGCACCTGAAAGCCTTCCTGGGACAACCAGCTGCCCAGCAGCTCACACAGCTCCTGGTCATCGTCAATCAATAATAGTTCGCTCATGACTTACTCTATCGGGCCAATGACAGGTGCGCGGCTCAGGGCAGAACCTGACGGAACGGCTTGACCACAACCTGGGCATAGACCCCGGCGGCGACGAACGGGTCGGCCTCGGCCCAGCTCTGGGCGGCCGCCAGCGACTCGAATTCGGCGACGATCAGGCTGCCGCTGAAGCCGGCCGGGCCTGGGTCGTTGCTGTCGATGGCCGGGTGAGGGCCAGCCAGCACCAGACGACCGGCGTCTTTCAGAGCGTTGAGGCGCTCCAGGTGTGCGGGGCGCACGCTCAGGCGTTTTTCCAGGGAGTCCGCAGTATCAGTGGCAATGATGGCGTAGAGCATGTCAGTCCTTGGGTTTGGTCGCAGAATCAGGTGCGGAGTCGCTCAGGTAGCGGGCCAGGTACAGGCCCTGGCCGACCAGAAATACCAGGGTCATGGCCAGGCTGCCGAAGACCTTGAAGTCGACCCAGAAGTCTTGATAGGTAAAGGCTACGTACAGGTTGGCGGCGCCGCTGAATACGAAGAAGATGATCCAGGCGATGTTCAGGCGTACCCAGACCGCTTGCGGCAGGGTCAGCGCGTGGCCCATGACCCGCTGGACCAGCGGCTTGTCACCAATGAAATGGCTGCCGAGAAAAGCCAGGGCGAACAGCCAGTTGACCACCGGGGCTTTCCATTTGAGGAAGGTTTCGCTGTGGAACGCCAGGGTCAGGCTACCGAACACCAGGCACGCCCCCAGGGTCAGCCACTGGCTCTTTTCCAGCATGCGCTGCTTGAAATACAGCACGCCGTAGACCACCACGGAGCTGATGATCAGCACCGCGGTGGCGCTGAAGATGCCGCCGACCGACACTTGATGGCCGAGCAGCTCGACCGTACGCGGGTCGGTTTTATAAACGATGAAGAACAGCAGCAGCGGGATGAAATCGATGAATTGTTTCACAATGGCAGCCAGAAGCGGGATGTGGCGGCATAATAACAAACATCCAAGACCGCGAAAGCTCTCCCATGATTGTTGATCTGCACTGCCACAGTACGGCCTCCGATGGCGCCCTTGCCCCTGCGCGGGTGGTTGCCCGGGCTCATGAAAATGGCGTGCGGGTGCTGGCGCTGACCGACCACGACACCATTGAAGGGCTGCCTGAAGCCCACACGGCGGCCCGCGAGCTGGGCATGCAACTGATCAACGGCGTCGAGTTGTCGTGCACCTGGGGCGGGGCGACCATCCATGTATTGGGTTACGGTTTTGCCCTCGACGCCCCAGCGCTCAAAGAGGCCATCGACCGCCTGCACCACGGGCGCTGGCTGCGCGCCGAGGAAATCAGCCGAAAACTTGAACTAAAGGGCATGCCCGGCGCTCTTCAGGGAGCAAGGGCCGTGCAACAGGCGTTGGGCGACAGTGGCAATGCCCCGGCCAGGCCGCATTTTGCCGACTATCTGGTCAATGCCGGATACGTCAAGGATCGTGGCGAGGCGTTTCGCAAGTGGCTGGGCGCCGGCAAGCTCGGGGACGTCAAGCAACACTGGCCGACCCTTGAAGAAACGGTCGCGACCCTGCGTGCTTCCGGCGCGTGGGTCAGCCTGGCACACCCGATGCACTATGATTTCACCCGTAGCAAGCGACGCCGCCTGGTCGGCGACTTTCTCCAGGCCGGTGGCCATGCCATCGAAGCGGTCAACGGCATGCAGCCCGCCGAGCAGGTCGGTACGCTGGCCATCCTGGCCCGGGAGTTTGGCATGCTGGTCAGTGCCGGCAGCGATTTCCACGGGCCGGGACACTGGTCGGAAATCGGTATTTACCGGCCGCTGCCCGAAGATCTGCCGCCGCTATGGAACCGTTTCAAACAAGAACCCGTGATTGCTGCTGTATGACACAGGAAGTTACCGTGAGCCAATTCTTTCAGGTCCACCCGGAGAACCCGCAACCACGCCTGATCAAACAGGCGGTGGAGATCATCAAGGCCGGCGGGCTGGTGGTGTACCCGACCGACTCGTCCTATGCCCTGGGCTGCCAGATCGGCGACAAGAGCGCCATCGAGCGTATCCGCCGCCTGCGCCAACTGGACGACAAGCACAATTTCACCCTGATGTGCTGCGACCTGTCGCAGCTGGGGCTGTTTGCCAAGGTCGACACCGGGGCTTTCCGCGCCCTCAAGGCCCACACTCCCGGCCCTTACACCTTCATCCTCAACGCCACCCGTGAAGTGCCGCGTCTGGTGCTGCATCCCAAGCGCCGCACCATCGGCCTGCGGGTGCCGGGGCATCCGATTGCCCAGGCGTTGCTGGCGCAACTGGGCGAGGCGATGATGAGCGTCAGCCTGATCCTGCCCGGCGACAGCTTGCCGCTGAGCGATCCCGAGGATATGCGCGACCGCCTTGAACACCACGTCGACCTGATTATCGACGGCGGTATCGGCGGCGTCTCGGCCTCCACGGTCATCAACCTGTCCGATGGCGAGCCGCAGATCGTGCGGGTGGGCTGTGGTGACCCGACGCCGTTTGCCGAGCCCGCCTGATGAGCGAACTCGACGGCCCGGCGCAACTTGACCAACAGCTGGCGCGGGTCTATGGCCAGCCGTTCACCCAGTTGCCGCTGGACCTGTACATTCCGCCGGATGCGCTGGAGGTTTTCCTCGAAGCGTTCGAAGGGCCGCTCGACCTGTTGCTGTACCTGATCCGCAAGCAGAACGTCGACATTCTCGATATCCCGGTGGCGGAAATCACCAAGCAGTACATGGGCTATGTCGAGTTGATGAAAAGCGTGCGCCTGGAGCTGGCCGCCGAGTACCTGGTCATGGCCGCCATGCTTGCCGAGATCAAGTCGCGCATGCTGCTGCCGCGTTCCGAGGCCGTCGAGGCCGAAGAAGACGACCCGCGTGCCGAACTGATCCGTCGTCTGCAAGAGTATGAACGCTTTAAAAATGCCGCCGAGGGCATCGATCAATTGAGCCGGGTCGGCCGCGACATCATTGTGCCGCGCCTTGAGGCGCCCGAGGCGCGGGCGCGCAAGCTGCTGGCGGAGGTCAGTATCGAAGAGGTGCTGATGTCGATGGCCGAGGTGCTGCGCCGTGCCGACATGTTCGAAAGCCACCAGATCAGTCGCGAAACCCTGTCGACCCGCGAGCGCATGAGCGACGTGCTCGAACGCCTTAAAGGCGGCGGGTTTGTGCCCTTTATCGAGCTGTTCAGCGCCGAAGAAGGGCGGTTGGGCGTGGTGGTGACCTTCATGGCCGTGCTGGAGCTGGTCAAGGAGTCGCTGGTCGAACTGGTGCAGAATGAACCCTTTACCGCCATCCACGTGCGCGCCCGAGCCGAATAGAGCAAACCTGCCATGAACCTCAATGAACCCCGCGACCTGGCGCCCTTGCTGGAAGCTTTTCTGCTGGCCTCTGGCAAGCCGCAGCCTCTGGAGCGTCTGTACGAGCTGTTTGAAGAGGCCGAGCGTCCGGAGCCGCCGGTCTTCAAGAAGGCCCTGCAACTGCTGGGCAAGTCGTGCGAAGGCCGTGCTTTCGAACTTAAAGAGGTGGCCTCCGGTTACCGCTTGCAGATCCGCGAGCGCTACGCGCCGTGGGTCGGTCGGCTGTGGGAGGAGCGCCCTCAGCGTTACTCGCGGGCGATGCTGGAAACCCTGGCGCTGATTGCCTATCGCCAGCCGATCACCCGTGGCGAGATCGAAGATGTGCGCGGCGTGACGGTCAACAGCCAGATCATCAAGACCTTGCTGGAGCGCGAGTGGATACGCATCGTCGGCTACCGCGACGTGCCGGGTCGCCCGGCGATGCTGGCCACCACCAAGGCATTTCTCGACTACTTCAACCTTAAAAGCCTCGAAGACCTGCCACCGCTGGCCGACCTGCGTGAAATGGAACCCGAGCCGCTGCTGGACATCGACGACGCCCCGGTGCCGGCGCACCTGCAGGCATTGGCCGATGCCAGCTTTGAAGGCGAAGAGGTCGGCGACGGCGACACCGCACCGAAAGAGGAAACCAGCTTTCGCACCCTGCTGCTGGAACTCGACGATATGGAGCAGGGGCTCAAAACCGACTTCGATGACCTGCTGCGCGAGCAACCCCAGGCGGCGATCGAGGACCAGGAAGACGACGAGGCCGAGCTGGAAAAACCGGCTTGATGCCCCACCGCGATCGCTTGCAGGAGCAGCTTTAGCTGCGAAAGGGGGGCTTGGCTTCGGGCTGAAGCGGATCGCCGCCCGGCCCCTGCTACAGACATTCCCCAAGCCGAGGTATCAATGAGCTCAAGCAAGAATCCGTGCATCAGTCTGTGCAAGTTCGATGCTGATATCTGCCTCGGCTGTGGCCGCAGCAAGAAAGAAATCAAGGCCTGGAAGAAGCTCGACAAGGATCAGCGCAGCGAGATTCTGAGCCTGGCCAAAAAGCGCATGAGCACGCTCAAAGGCGCCGATCGGCGGAAAAAGAAATAACCATGGGTGCGTAACCAGCCACAAGCGCGTATGATTCGCGCCCCTCTGACCCGGCAACGCGGTGATTGCCCGATGGCAACCGACCCAGGGCCAGACGATTCTTGAATTTCGCCAGGGCGCGGCACACACTGCCCGCCGGGCAACAGGCTTTGCCGGTCCTCGGTGAACCCTGATTCGACACACCGGGAGGTGCCCAGATGAGTGAAAAAGAACTGCAAGACGAACAGGCCGAAAAACCCGCAGGCGAAAAACTGCAGAAGGTTCTGGCGCGTATCGGCGTGGGCTCGCGCCGCGACGTCGAAGCCTGGATCGGCCAGGGCCGGATCAAGGTCAATGGCGTTGTCGCCAGCCTCGGCCAGCGTGTTGACCTGCATGATGCGATCAGTGTCGACGGGCAACTGGTCAAGCGCGAAGAGTCCCGCGAGAACGTGCGCCGGGTCATCATGTACAACAAGCCGGACGGTGAAATCTGCACCCGCGACGACCCTGAAGGCCGGCCGACCGTATTCGACCGCCTGCCGCGTCCCAAAGAAGGCCGCTGGGTCAACATCGGCCGTCTCGACATCAATACCACCGGGCTGCTGATGTTCACCACTGACGGTGAGCTGGCCAACCGGCTGATGCACCCCTCCTACGAGATGGACCGCGAATACGCGGTACGGGTACGTGGCGAAGTGGACGATGACATGCTGCTGCGCCTGAAGAACGGGGTGATCCTCGAAGACGGCCCGGCGCGTTTCACCGACGTGCAGAAAGCTCCGGGCGGCGAAGGTTTCAACCACTGGTATCACTGCGTGGTGATGGAAGGTCGTAACCGTGAAGTGCGTCGCCTGTGGGAATCCCAAGGTCTGGTGGTCAGCCGTCTGAAGCGGGTGCGTTACGGACCGGTGTTCCTCAATTCCGACCTGCCGATGGGCCGCTGGCGCGAAATGAGCCAGCAGGAAGTCGACATCCTGGCGGCAGAAGTCGGCCTCAAACCGGTCGCCATGCCGGTGATGAGTGGCAAGAGCCGCGAGAAAATGGAGCGCCTGCAGCGCCAGTCTTCGCGTCCATTGGGCAAGGGCGAGCGGGTGCGTAACCTGCGTCCGGCGGCTGCGGCTGATGCCCCGGCCAGCAGCGAGCGTGCGCCACGTGCGCCGAAGACCGAAGAGCGTGCGCGGCCAAACCTGTCCGGCAAGCCGGGCGATTCGCGCAGCGGCGGTCGTGGTCGTGCCACGCCGGTGGCCGAGCGGCCATCGGACGTGCGTCAGCGTCCGGGCAAGCCGGCCGGCAAGCGCCCGTCGGGTGACGATGCACCGCGTCGTGGTCCGGGTCGCAAGCCCCAGTAAGGCTCTTGAGCCTCAAGCAAACGCCGGTTTCGACCGGCGTTTGTCATTTCAGTCAAAGATAAAGATCGGGTAGTTTTCAATGAGTGCAACTGACGTACAGCCGAGCGGGCTGCAACGCAAGCTCAAGAATCGGCATATCCAGTTGATCGCCCTGGGCGGTGCGGTGGGCACCGGCTTGTTCCTGGGTTCGGCCGGGGTATTGAAGTCCGCCGGTCCGTCGATGATTCTCGGCTACGCCCTGTGTGGGTTCATTGCCTTTCTGATCATGCGCCAATTGGGCGAGATGATCGTCGAGGAGCCGGTGGCCGGCTCGTTCAGCCATTTTGCGCATAACTACTGGGGCGGTTTTGCCGGCTTTCTGTCGGGCTGGAACTGCTGGTTGCTGTATATCCTGGTCGGCATGTCGGAGCTGACCGCGGTCGGCAAGTACGTGCATTACTGGTGGCCGGAGATCCCGAGCTGGGTCACGGCCGCAGTGTTCTTTGTGCTGATCAACGCCATCAATCTGACCAACGTCAAAGTGTTTGGCGAAACCGAGTTCTGGTTCGCGATCATCAAGGTGCTGGCGATCATCGCCATGATTGCGCTGGGCAGCTACCTGTTGGTCAGCGGCAAGGGCGGCCCGCAGGCCTCGGTCAGCAACCTGTGGGAGCATGGCGGCTTCTTCCCCAACGGGCTGGGCGGTCTGGTGATGGCCCTGGCGTTCATCATGTTTTCCTTTGGCGGGCTGGAAATGCTCGGTTTCACCGCCGCCGAGGCGGACCAGCCGAAAACCGTGATTCCCAAGGCCATCAACCAAGTCATCTACCGCATCCTGATTTTCTATATCGGTGCGCTGGTGGTGCTGTTGTCGCTGACCCCGTGGGACACCCTGCTAGGCAGCCTCAATGCTTCGGGCGATTCCTACAGTGGCAGCCCGTTCGTTCAGGTGTTCTCCATGCTCGGCAGCGACACCGCCGCGCACCTGCTCAACTTCGTGGTCCTGACGGCAGCGCTGTCGGTGTACAACAGTGGCACCTACTGCAACAGCCGAATGTTGGTGGGCATGGCTGAGCAGGGTGACGCGCCGCGCAGCCTGGCGCAGGTCGACCGCCGCGGTGTGCCGGTACGGGCCATCCTGCTCTCGGCAGCGGTGACGGTCATGGCGGTATTGATCAACTATTTCATGCCCGGTGAGGCGCTGGAGCTGTTGATGTCACTGGTGGTCGCGACCCTGGTGATCAACTGGGCGATGATCAGTTACTCGCACCTGAAATTCCGCCAGCATCTGCAACGCACCGGCCAGGTTCCGGCATTCAAGGCGCTCTGGTATCCGCTGGGCAACTACCTGTGCCTGGGTTTCGTGGTGCTGATCCTGGGCATCATGCTGTTGATTCCCGGCATCCGTAATTCGGTGTTCGCCATTCCGTTGTGGCTGGCGGCGATGTGGCTGTTCTACTTGCTCAAGTCGCTCAAGGCGGCTATCAAGGCCTGAGCGGCGATTCGGGCCTGGCTCATGGCAGGCCCACGGAGGCGCTATGTTGATTATCTCCAGCAACGTTCACCTGCCTGATTGCGAAATCGAATGGTCGGCGATTCGCGCCCAGGGCGCCGGTGGGCAGAACGTCAACAAGGTCTCCAGCGCGATCCACCTGCGCTTCGATATCAAGGCTTCGTCACTGCCCGAGTTCTATAAGGAGCGCCTGCTGGCCCTGCGCGACAGCCGCATCACGGCTGACGGAGTGATCATCATCAAGGCTCAGCAGTATCGCACTCAGGAGCAGAACCGTAACGACGCGCTGTTGCGCCTGACTGAGCTGATCGTCAGCGCCACCAAGGTCGAGAAGAAGCGCCGCCCGACCAAGCCGACCCTCGGTTCGCAAAAGCGCCGCCTGGAGTCCAAGACCAAGCGCAGTTCGATCAAGTCGGGGCGGGGCAAGGTCGACTATTGAGCCCGGCTGCGCCGATACAGCCAGATACTCAGCAACAACCCCGCCAGTGCAGCCAGGGCGGCGAACAGAAAGATTGATACAAAGCCGAACCCGGCGGCAATGGCACCTGCCAGCGGCCCGGTGATGCCCAGCGACAGGTCGATGAACAGCGAATAGGCACCCACCGCTGCGCCGCGGCTGGAGGCCGGTACCAGATTCACCGCTTCGACGCCCAGCGCCGGGAATACCAGCGAGAAGCCAAAACCGGTCAACGCCGCGCCTGTCAGGGCCAGTTCCGGCGATTGGGCCAGCCATAGCAGCAGCAATCCGCAGGTCTCGACGCTCAGGCAGACGATGGCCACGCGAAAGCCGCCCAGGCGGTTGATGAGGTTGCCGAAGATCAGCCGCGCGATGATAAAGCAGGCGCCGAACAGGCTCAGGCACAACGCTGCGTTGGGCCACTGGTTGCTGGCGTAATACAAGGTGATGAAGGTGGCGATGGTGCCAAAACCGATCGACCCCAGTGCCAGGCCCATACCGTGCGGAAATACCCGGCCCAGGACATGGATGAACGGCAGGCGCTCGCCGCTGACGATCGGCACCGGAGATTTTTTCCAGGCCAACAGCTGGCTGACGAGCCCCAGCACAATCAGGCTCAGGCCCATGCTGGCCAGCCCGTAGCTGTTGACCATCCATACCCCCAGCGGGGCGCCGATGGCCAGCGAGCCGTAACTGGCGATGCCGTTCCAGGAAATCACCTTGGCCGTATGCTGGGCACCGACCCGGCCAATCCCCCAGCCGATTGCCCCCGAGCCGACCAGGCTCTCTGCGCTGCCTAGAATCAGCCGGCCCACCAACAGGCAGACCAGGCTCAGCCATGGCCAGTCTTGCAGGCCAACCGCCAGCAGCATGAACACCCCGCTGACGCCGCAGCCAAGCAGGCCATACTGCACGGCCTTTTTGCAGCCCAGGTTATCAATGACCCGCCCGGCCCAGGGGCGGCTGAGCAGGGTGGCCAGATACTGCACACTGATCACCAGCCCGGCAGTCACCGTGCCAAAGCCCAGGTCGTTATGTACAAAGCCGGGTAGCACGGCCAGCGGAATGCCGATGTACAGGTAGCCGATGAAGGTGAACATCACGATTGACACAACCTGCCGGGTGACCTGTAGTTGTGTTGGTGGGGGTGTTTGCTTGAGCGTGGTCATCAGAGGTCGCAAGGCTGGGGACGAAATATGAAGATTGTCGCCAGCCGGTGTTGTTATGGCGCCCGATTGAGAAAACCGGGCAAAACCTTAGCAAGCTTACAATCGGCCTCCATCATAACGACGGGCGCGCAGTGATGACACCGTTCTGATGAAAAGAGAGGTCAGCTATTGGCAGGCGACAGCAAACGAGTGGTGACCAGTGCGGCCAGGGCATTTTCTTTGGTGCCGAAGCGGCTGAGCAACGCGCTTTGCTTTTCCGGACTCAGGCGCGTCCAGATTTCGATCATTTTTTCGGCGGTGCCGATCAGTGCGTCGGCCTGGGCTGGCGAGAATTCAGTCATGGGAACTTCTTTTGAGCAGCGGGAGGGAAATCATGACAGGCGTATGGAAAACAACAAACGCTGTTTTCGATACGCCTGTGGTCACCTTTCAGTCTTCGACAGGCTGTTGGCTGTCTTCAGACTGGGTGGTTGGCAGCTCGACGATGACGCCAAGTTCCTGCTGGGCCAGGATCGACTGAGCCGATTCCTGAGTGCTTGTGAAGGGGAAGTTCGGGATTTCATGCATAGTCATTGCTCCTCGCAAGGGGTTTGCAGATAGAACCGTGCTTAACAAAGCGCTGACAGGATAGCGCAGTGAAGATGACAAACAGACTTTTTTGTTCACTCCTGGAAACAAATAGCCGATTTCACTGTCGTTGACATCCTCCCCGCCCTAAAGGGCGGGGATTCCCACAATTGGACGCTCATGCCCGAGCGCGAGAATGTTCTTTGCGGCGTTGACGTCGCGGTCGTGGGTGGCACCGCACCCACAACAAGTCCATTCCCTTATTCCAAGCCCTGCGATACCTCTCGGCCTCGAGTCTGGCAATTGCTCGCAGCTCGAACAGGTTTGGGTGGTGTTTCTCTCGCTGACAACCTTGAAAACCGTGCCTGCGTGATCGCATTTGTATTCCAGCATGGTTTTCAATTGGCCCCAGCCGGCGTCCAGCACCGACTTGGCCATCCTGGTTTTCGCGAGTTTCAGTGAGTTCACATCGCCCACCACAATGACGCCACAACGCGCTACCAGCGCGTTGCTGAACTTATGCAGGGCATCCTTGCGGCGGTTCGCAATTTTAGCGTGAATCGCCCGCACACGAGCCTTCTTGCCAGCGCGCTGGGCCGTGCCCAGGGCGCTCTCCAGATCCCGGTAGAACCTGCCGCTTTCAAGGCGATGACCGTCACTGCAGGTGGCCGTGGTTTTCAGTCCGAGGTCGATACCCACCGCGTCCTGGCCTGGCGATAACTGCCGGTCGACCTCGACCACGACGTTGAAATACCAGCGTCCACGGGTGTCTTCGTTGAAGCTGCCGGATCTGAATTTAAAGCCCGCCAGGCCGTAGCTGTCCCAGACCTTGAAGTGCTGTTTGTTGAAGACGACCTGGCCGTTTTTCCAGACAGCAGCGCTGGCCTTGAGGGGCACCCAGCCCAGGCTGCGCCGGGCGCCGCCGGAGCAGCGCCAGCAAAGCTGGCGCTTTTTGAACTGCTTGCGCCGTGTGACATATTCGTCGGCAACAGCCTGCACCGATTGGCTGTGCAGTCCCAGGTCTTTGCCGGCCCCGTTGGTGTACTTGTGAATGTCGAACGCCGACAGAAAACGACCACGCTCACGAATCGTGCGACTGCTCAACTCGTTTACGTAGTTCCACACAAAATTCACAGCACGAGAAGCTTCACGCAGCTGCGCTGCATGCTTATCTCGCACTCGAATCCTGAGGGTTTTGGTCGCTTTCATTTCAGTCATGAAACACAGGATAGGGCGGTTTTATGGATCTTAACCCCTATGACCGCTTCGCGGTGGCGCTTTCATCCCCCACCTGAAGGAAGGGGCTTTTCGCGCCAGCTTGGTAAAAAACTGGCAAACAGCCGCTATTTGCGCCCTTCAGCCTGCTGCGCCGCGCCTTCGGTGCGGGCCGCCAGAATGAAATCATTGGCGTGCAGGCCGGCAATTGCATGGGTCCACCAGCTGACGGTGACCTTACCCCATTCAGTCAGCAATGCCGGGTGATGATCCTCGGCTTCGGCCAGCGCACCGATGGCGTTGGTAAAGGCCAGGGCACTGGCGAAATTCTTGAACTCGTAGGTTTTTTCCAGCTGGCGGACCCCATCGCGGGTTTCCAGGCGCCAGCCGGGCAGCTGCGGCAGCAGGATTTTCAGGTCGTCATCACTGACCGGGCTGGCATTGCCGTGACAGGGCTGGCATGAGCGTTCGTGCAGGGCGGTCATAGAGGTGCTCCTGTTGTGCAAACCGGAACCATAGCATAGCCCTTGGCGGGTCTTGCCTGCAGCGCGGCCGAGCGCGCCTTGCCGGGCAGTTGCGCAAGGCGCGTCTTGTTGTTGTTGTTGTTGTTGTTGTTGTTGTTGTTGTCCGCAACAACCAGGTCAGCTGTTGCCGCAACCGGAGGCCAGCACTTGGTAGCGCATGATGTGCTGCTGGCCATGGGAGTCTTGGTAAGTCATGCGCACCGGCACGACCTTGCAAACGTCGGGCGTCGGGCTGATCGAGATCACCCGGGCGATATCCGGATGCATGTCGTAGGTGTAGGTTTCAACCACCGGTGTGGCCGAATCGGTCTGGCTGGCTGTTCGGGCTCCGGAATCATCAGCCAGGGCGAGTGTGCTGAGACCGCAAAGTGCCAGAATCCAGATTGAGCGTTTCATTGGTGAACCTTCTGTAAGAATGAAATCCAGTGCGAGAGAGGGCGCATCGACCGTTTTCAGGTCGATGGGCAAGCCGTCTGCGTGTGGATTTGTCTGCTGTTTGCCGGTTGGCGGGGCCCATTCTAGAAGTGCTGTGCGCCGGAATAAACGCGCCAGGCGGCTAAGCATTTTTGGCAAAACTGCAACAATCAGCGGGTCGCCCTCAGGGCCGGGCGTCTGGGCGGGGGTGGCCGCTTCGGTAAGACCATCGTCGAATGGCCCTACAATCGGTGGCGGGATAAAACAGTTCCATACAACAACAACTATCCACCGAGGTAACCAAGATGAGTGCAGCTTCCCTGTACCCCGTGCGCCCAGAAGTTGCGGCCAATACGTTGACCGATGAGGCGACCTACAAGGCCATGTACCAGCAGTCGGTGGTCAACCCCGACGGCTTCTGGCGTGAACAGGCCAAGCGCCTCGACTGGATCAAACCCTTTACCCACGTCAAGCAGACGTCCTTCGACGACCATCGGGTCGACATCAAGTGGTTCGCTGACGGCACCCTCAACGTGGCTTACAACTGCCTGGATCGTCACCTTGAAGAGCGCGGCGACAGCATCGCGATCATCTGGGAAGGCGACGACCCGTCCGAGCACCGTGAAATCACCTATCGTGAACTGCACGCTGAAGTCTGCAAGTTCGCCAACGCCCTGCGCGGCCAGGACGTGCACCGCGGTGATGTGGTCACCATCTACATGCCGATGATCCCGGAGGCGGTGGTCGCCATGCTGGCTTGTGCGCGGATCGGCGCCATCCACTCGGTGGTATTCGGCGGCTTCTCTCCCGAAGCCCTGGCCGGGCGCATCATCGACTGCAGTTCCAAGGTGGTGATCACCGCCGACGAAGGCCTGCGTGGCGGCAAGAAAACTCCGCTCAAGGCCAACGTCGACCGCGCCCTGACCAACCCGGAAACCAGCAGCGTGCAGAAGGTTATCGTCTGCAAGCGCACCGGTGGCGACATCGAGTGGAACCGCCATCGTGACATCTGGTATCACGCGTTGCTGGAAGTGGCATCGAGCACCTGCGCGCCGAAAGAAATGGGCGCCGAAGAGTCGCTGTTCATCCTCTACACCTCCGGCTCCACCGGCAAGCCTAAAGGCGTGCTGCACACCACCGCCGGTTACCTGCTGTACGCCTCGCTGACCCACGAGCGGGTGTTCGACTACCGTCCGGGCGAGGTCTACTGGTGCACCGCCGACGTGGGCTGGGTCACCGGCCACAGCTACATTGTCTACGGCCCGCTGGCCAATGGCGCAACCACCCTGTTGTTCGAAGGCGTGCCGAACTATCCGGACATCACCCGGGTGTCGAAAATCGTCGACAAGCATAAGGTCAATATCCTCTACACCGCCCCGACCGCGATCCGCGCCATGATGGCCGAAGGCACCAAGTCGGTAGCAGGTGCCGACGGTTCCAGCCTGCGCCTGCTGGGGTCTGTGGGCGAACCGATCAACCCTGAAGCCTGGGGTTGGTACTACAACACGGTGGGCAAGCAGAACTGCCCGATCGTTGATACCTGGTGGCAGACCGAGACCGGCGGCATCCTGATCAGCCCGTTGCCAGGGGCCACGGCGCTCAAGCCAGGTTCGGCAACCCGTCCGTTCTTTGGTGTGATCCCGGCGCTGGTGGATAACCTCGGTAACCTGATCGAAGGTGCGGCCGAGGGCAACCTGGTGATCCTCGATTCCTGGCCGGGCCAGTCGCGTTCGCTGTACGGCGACCACGACCGCTTCGTCGACACCTACTTCAAGACCTTCCGCGGCATGTACTTCACCGGCGACGGTGCGCGTCGCGACGAAGATGGCTACTACTGGATCACTGGCCGGGTCGATGACGTGCTCAACGTTTCCGGCCACCGCATGGGCACCGCCGAGATCGAGAGCGCCATGGTGGCCCACCCGAAAGTCGCCGAAGCGGCAGTGGTTGGTGTGCCGCATGACCTCAAGGGCCAGGGCATTTATGTCTACGTGACCCTCAACTCGGGC
Source organism: Pseudomonas sp. 21LCFQ010 (assembly GCF_024129905.1). NCBI lineage: Bacteria > Pseudomonadati > Pseudomonadota > Gammaproteobacteria > Pseudomonadales > Pseudomonadaceae > Pseudomonas > Pseudomonas sp. 21LCFQ010. The sequence continues at coordinate 61,422 of NZ_JAMYDZ010000019.1, forward strand.
GAAGTGCCGGATGAGGCGCTGCGTCTGGAGTTGCGCAACTGGGTGCGCAAGGAAATCGGTCCGATTGCTTCGCCGGATGTGATCCAGTGGGCGCCGGGCCTGCCGAAAACCCGCTCGGGCAAGATCATGCGCCGTATCCTGCGCAAGATTGCGACCGGCGAATATGACTCGCTGGGCGATATCTCCACCCTGGCCGATCCGGGCGTGGTGCAGCATCTGGTCGACACCCACAAGACCATGAGCGCCGCCTGATTCGCGCGATATAAACAACGCCCCGCCCGGAATTACCGGGCGGGGCGTTTTTTTGCGGGTCACTGATCGGCATTACCCCGTAGGAGCGGCTTCAGCCGCGAAGGCCTTGTGCTAAATCTTCGGGGATAGAGAGCTTCGGGGCTCAAGCCCCTCCTACGGCTAGGTCGAGACTTCTGTGAGTCACAGAAAATTATCTGGATCAATCATCCTGCGCTTTGTCAATGCACTCATTCTGCGCCTTTGAAGATTCTGTAATTAGTTGTCGCCTCAGAGAAATATCGACTTTTCACCTGCCGTTAAAATGCCCGGCCATTCGCCCAGGCCGGCTGTTCGGCCTCAAGCCTGCGCGTCGCAGATTTGCTGCTTCTCAGTGCATTGGGTTCTATGCTCAATCTGCCACCTAATTGTTTTACCGATGGAGTTTCAGGAATGAAAAAGCTTGTGCTTTTCGGCGCATTGGCGTTGTCCATGCTTGCCCAGCCGGTTCTGGCCGATGAGAAACCACTGAAAATCGGTATTGAAGCGGCTTACCCTCCGTTCGCTTCCAAGGCTGCCGACGGCAACATCGTTGGCTTCGACTACGACATCGGCAACGCCCTGTGCGAAGAGATGAAGGTCAAGTGCACCTGGGTCGAGCAAGAGTTCGACGGCCTGATCCCGGCGCTGAAAGTGCGCAAGATCGACGCCATCCTGTCGTCGATGTCGATCACTGACGACCGCAAGAAGTCGGTGGACTTCACCGGCAAGTACTACAACTCGCCTGCGCGTCTGGTCATGAAAGACGGCACTGCTGTCAGCGACAGCCTCGAAGAGCTCAAAGGCAAGCGCATTGGCGTGCAGCGCGGCTCGATCCACGAGCGGTTCGCCCGTGAAGTGCTGGCGCCCAAAGGCGTGGCCGTGACCCCGTACAGCTCGCAGAACGAAATCTATCTGGACATCGGCGCCGGTCGGCTGGACGGCACCGTGGCTGACGCAACCCTGCTGCAGGACGGTTTCCTGAAAACCGACGCAGGCAAAGGCTATGCGTTCACCGGTCCGTCTTTCACTGACCCGAAATACTTCGGTGAAGGCATCGGCATTGCGGTGCGCAAGGGCGACAAGCAGAACCTGGAGCGTCTGAACGCTGCCATCGCGGCGATCCGCGCCAATGGCAAATACAAGGCCATTCAGGATAAGTATTTCGATTTTGATATCTACGGCAAGTAAAGGCGGGGCAACCGCTGTCAAAATGGCGCACGCGTGTTGCGCCATTTTTATTTTCAGGCTTGAGGACCACATAACATGTTGAATGGCTACGGGGCCGTTATCCTCGAAGGCACTTGGCTGACCTTGCAGTTGGCCCTGTCCTCGATGGCCCTGGCAATCGTCCTGGGGTTGCTCGGCGTGGCGATTCGTCTGTCGCCGGTGCGCTGGCTGGCGCGGCTGGGCGACCTGTACAGCACGGTGATGCGCGGCATTCCCGATCTGGTGCTGATCCTGCTGATCTTCTACGGCGGTCAGGACCTGCTCAACCGTGTCGCGCCGCTGCTCGGTTTCGATGACTACATCGACCTCGATCCTTTCGTGTCGGGCATCTTCACGCTGGGTGTCATCTTCGGCGCCTACCTGTCGGAAACCTTTCGCGGTGCCTTTCTGGGCATCCCCAAGGGCCAGACCGAGGCCGGCATGGCTTACGGCATGAGTGCGTTCAAGGTGTTCTGGCGCATTCAGGTGCCGCAGATGATCCGCCTGGCGATCCCCGGTTTCACCAATAACTGGCTGGTGCTGGTCAAGGCCACTGCGCTGATTTCCGTGGTCGGCCTGCAGGACATGATGTTCAAGGCCAAGCAGGCAGCCGATGCCACCCGCGAGCCGTTCACGTTCTTTCTGGCCGTGGCGGCGTTGTATCTGCTGATTACCAGCGTTTCGCTGCTGGCGCTGCGCTATCTGGAAAAACGCTACACCGTAGGCGTGAAGGCGGTGGACCTATGATGTTCGACTACAACGTGGTCTGGGACAGCCTGCCGCTGTATCTGGACGGGATGCTGACCACCCTCAAGTTGCTGCTCATCTCGCTGTTTTTCGGCCTTTTGGCGGCGTTGCCACTGGGCATCATGCGGGTGTCGAAAAAGCGCTGGGTCAACTTCCCGGCGTGGCTGTACACCTATGTGATCCGCGGCACGCCGATGCTGGTGCAGCTGTTTCTGATCTACTACGGGCTGGCGCAGTTCGAGGCGGTGCGTGAAAGCTTGCTGTGGCCGTGGCTGTCGAGCGCGACCTTCTGCGCCTGCCTTGCGTTTGCCATCAACACCAGCGCCTACACCGCCGAGATCATCGCCGGCAGCCTCAAGGCCACCCCGGCCGGCGAAATCGAAGCGGCGCGGGCGATGGGCATGTCCGAGGTGACCCTGTACCGGCGTATCCTGCTACCCTCGGCAATGCGCCGTGCGTTGCCGCAGTACAGCAACGAAGTGATCATGATGCTGCAGACCACCAGTCTGGCGTCGATTGTCACCCTGATTGATCTGACCGGTGCGGCGCGTACCGTCAATGCCCAGTATTACCTGCCTTTCGAGGCATACATCACCGCAGGCGTTTTCTATCTGTGCCTGACTTTCGTTCTCGTGCGGCTGTTCCGGATCGCCGAGCGTCGCTGGCTGGGTTACCTGGCCCCAAGGAAGGTCTGACATGCAACGAATCGATCACCCATTGCCGTGGAGCAGCCTCGGCAGCAGTCGCCAACTCAGTGTCTTTCGCTTCGGTGCCGGCGAGCGCAAGGCCTATATCCAGGCCAGTTTGCATGCCGATGAGCTACCCGGCATGCGCACCGCCTGGGAGCTGAAAAAGCGCCTGGCCGAGCTTGAGGCCCAAGGCGCGCTCAAAGGCACTGTCGAACTGGTGCCGGTGGCCAATCCGCTGGGCCTGGGGCAATTGTTCCAGGGCGCGCATCAGGGCCGCTTCGAGTTCGGCAGCGGGCGCAATTTCAATCGGGATTTCTTCGAGCTGAGCGAGCCGGTGGCGGCCAGCCTTGAGGGGCGCCTGGGCGATGATCCGCGTGCCAACGTGCAACTGGTGCGTCAGGCCATGCGCGATGCGCTGGCCGGTCTGCCACCGGCGAGCAGCGAGCTGGACGGCTTGCAGCGCCTGCTGCTCAGCCATGCCTGTGATGCCGATGTGGTGCTTGACCTGCACTGCGATGCCGAAGCTGCGCTGCATATGTACGCCTTGCCGCAGCACTGGCCGCAATGGCGTTCGCTGGCCGCGCACATGGGCATGAAGGTCGCGCTGCTGGCCGAAGACTCCGGCGGCAGCTCATTCGACGAAGCCTGCTCGTTGCCCTGGTTGCGCCTGTCGCGGATCTTCCCCGACGCGCAGATCCCGCTGGCCTGCCTGGCCACCACGCTGGAGCTGGGCGGCCAGGCCGACACCGGCGCCGCCGCAGCACAGGCGCATGCAGCCGGTATCCTCGCGTTTCTCGCCGAGCAGGGCTTTATCGAGGGTGAATGGCCGCAGGCCGCATTTGAGCCCTGCGAAGGCATGCCTTTCGAAGGCACTGAACTGCTGTATGCGCCACACCCCGGTGTGGTGACGTTCCTGCGTGAGCCTGGTGCCTGGGTCGAGGCCGGCGAGCCGTTGTTCGAAGTCATCGATCCGCTGTCCGATCAGGTCAGCACCTTGTGTTCATCCAGCGCCGGCGTGCTGTTTGCCGTCGAGCGGCTGCGTTACGCTCAACCTGGTTTCTGGCTGGCCAAAGTGGCGGGGCGCACGGCGCGACGTCACGGACGGCTGCTCAGTGACTGACCGATTTTTCGAGAACCTTCTACGATGAACAAACTGCAAGTCCAGGATCTGCACAAGCGCTACGGCACCCACGAGGTGCTCAAGGGTGTGTCACTGACCGCCCAGGCCGGCGATGTCATCAGCATCATCGGCTCCAGCGGCTCGGGCAAGAGTACCTTCCTGCGTTGCATTAACCTGCTTGAACAGCCCCACGCCGGCAAGATCATCCTCAATGGCGAAGAGCTGCGCCTGGTGCCGGGCAAGGACGGCAGCCTGCGCGCCGCTGACTCCAGGCAGTTGCAGCGCCTGCGCTCGCGGCTGTCGATGGTGTTCCAGCATTTCAACCTCTGGGCGCACATGACCGCGCTGGAAAATGTCATCGAAGCGCCGGTGCAGGTGCTTGGCGTGCCACGCCAGGAGGCGCTGGAAAAGGCTGAGCATTATCTGGCGCGGGTCGGGGTGGCGCACCGCAAGGACGCTTATCCCGGCCACATGTCCGGTGGCGAGCAGCAGCGCGTGGCGATTGCCCGGGCGCTGGCCATGGAGCCGGAAGTGATGCTGTTCGACGAGCCAACCTCGGCGCTGGACCCGGAACTGGTCGGCGATGTGCTCAAGGTCATGCAAAGCCTGGCTCAGGAAGGCCGGACCATGGTAGTGGTGACCCACGAGATGGGCTTTGCCCGGGAAGTGTCCAACCAGTTGGTGTTTCTTCATCAGGGGCTGGTTCAGGAGCGGGGCGATCCTCGCGAGGTGTTGAGCAATCCGCAATCGGAGCGTTTGCAGCAGTTCCTGGCGGGAAGCTTGAAGTGACTTGCACCAGATTGGTGCTTTCTGATGTGGAACAAGGCATCCTGCGTCGGCGCATGCGTCCGATAGAGGCTGTGCAAGCACTGGCAGCCTGACGGCCAGCGGTGTGGTTCCGCCTAACGGCGACATGTAGTGGATGTCTAATGACTGCTCATCGAATAGGTTTTCTAGTCTGGCCCGGTACCAAGGCCTTGACCCTGGCACTGGCTGAGGAAGCCTTGAGCGTTGCCCGGCAGGTTCACCCCGAGGTGAGCTACGAGCGGGTGGTGTTGCACGCCGAAACGGCCGACGCCGCAGCGGATACGCCGGCCAACGCGGGTGACTGGCGTTTGCCAGGCCAGCCGTGGTCGGCTGCCGGGCTTGAGGGCCTGCACAAGCTGTTTCTGCTGGCAGACGAGCCGCCGGGGCCGATCTCGGCAGGCTTGGGCAGTGCGCTCAAGCAACTGGTGCGTAGCGGCTGCATGATCGGCGGCCTGTCGGCCGGGGTTTACCCGCTGGCCCAATTGGGCCTGCTCGATGGCTACCGCGCAGCGGTGCACTGGCGCTGGCAGGACGACTTCAGCGAGCGGTTTCCCAAGGCCATCGCCACCAGCCATCTGTTCGACTGGGACCGTGACCGGATGACGGCTTGTGGCGGCCTGTCGGTGCTCGACCTGCTGCTGGCGGTGCTGGCCCGCGATCATGGCGCTGAACTGGCCGGTGCGGTGTCCGAAGAACTGGTGGTCGAGCGCATTCGTGAAGGCGGCGAGCGCCAGCGCATTCCATTGCAGAACCGTCTTGGCTCCAGCCACCCCAAGCTGACCCAGGCGGTCTTGCTGATGGAAGCCAATATCGAAGAGCCGCTGACCACCGACGAAATCGCCCAGCATGTCTGTGTTTCACGCCGGCAACTGGAGCGGATCTTCAAGCAATACCTCAACCGCGTACCCAGCCAGTACTACCTGGAGCTGCGCCTGAACAAGGCCCGTCAGATGCTGATGCAGACCAGCAAGTCGATCATTCAGATCGGTCTGTCGTGCGGCTTCTCGTCAGGGCCGCATTTCTCCAGCGCCTACCGCAACTTTTTCGGCGCCACCCCGCGCGAAGATCGCAACCAGCGCCGCAGCAACAGCCCGTTCGAACTGTCCTCGGTGCCGGCAGAGCGGGGGTAGGACCGGCCGGACGGCGATCCGTTTTAGCCGGGAAGGCCATTCACCATTGTAGGACCGGCTTTAGCCGGGAAGACGGTTTCGACGGTCGAAAGCCATTCACCGCTGTAGGACCGGCTTTAGCCGGGAAGGCGGTTTCGACGGTCGAAAGCCATTCACCGCTGTAGGACCGGCTTTAGCCGGGAAGGCGGTTTCGACGGTCGAAAGCCATTCACCGCTGAAGCGGTTCCTACGACGGTTGCGATCATTCGCAAGGTGCATGGGTGACTTAATGTGTCGCTTGGTTGAAACTTGACGTCCATGTCCGCTCTTGGGCTGTAATAACTTGTCGCCTGCTAGCAAGGCCAGACAAAATGCAGTCCTTACAATCCTTTATCTATCGCTCGCCAGTTCCAGGCAGGCGTTTCTCTCCAGGAGATTCTGATGTCCGTTGAGCATGCTGCGGTGCAACGCGCCGATTTCGACCAGGTGATGGTCCCCAACTACGCACCGGCCGGGTTCATTCCCGTGCGTGGCGCGGGCTCCCGAGTCTGGGACCAGGCGGGCCGTGAGCTGGTGGATTTCTCCGGCGGCATCGCGGTCAACGTGCTGGGTCATTGCCACCCGGCGCTGGTGGGCGCACTGACGGCCCAGGCCAACAGCCTGTGGCACGTGTCCAACGTATTCACCAACGAGCCGACCCTGCGTCTGGCGCACAAACTGGTGGACGCCACCTTTGCCGAGCGGGTGTTCTTCTGCAACTCCGGCGCTGAAGCCAACGAAGCGGCTTTCAAGCTGGCCCGGCGTGTCGCTCATGACCTGCACGGCCCGGAAAAACACGAGATCATCGCGGCGCTGAACAGCTTCCACGGCCGCACCCTGTTTACCGTCAGCGTCGGCGGTCAGCCTAAGTATTCCGATGGTTTCGGGCCGAAGATCACTGGCATCAGCCATGTGCCGTACAACGACCTGGACGCGCTCAAGGCCGCGATCAGCGACAAGACTTGCGCCGTGGTCCTGGAGCCGATCCAGGGCGAGGGCGGTGTGCTGCCGGCTGATCTGGCTTACCTGCAAGGCGCCCGTGAGCTGTGCGACCAGCACAACGCGCTGCTGATCTTCGACGAAGTGCAGAGCGGCATGGGCCGGACCGGCAAGCTGTTCGCCTATCAGCACTACGGCGTGACCCCAGACATCCTGTCCAGCGCCAAGAGCATTGGTGGCGGCTTCCCGCTGGCGGCGATGCTGACCACCGAGAAACTGGCCAGCCACTTCTCGGTTGGCGTTCACGGCACCACTTACGGCGGCAACCCGTTGGCCTGTGCCGTGGGCGAAGCGGTGATCGACATCGTCAACACCCCGCAGGTGCTTGAAGGTGTGCAAGCCAAGCATGAACTGTTCAAGACCCGTCTGCTGGACATCGGCCAGAAATACGGCGTGTTCAGCGAGGTGCGTGGTCAGGGCCTGCTGATCGGTGCGGTGCTCAGCGATGCCTGGAAGGGTAAGGCCAAGGACTTCTTCGCCGCTGCCGAGACCGAAGACCTGATGATCCTGCAGGCCGGCCCTGACGTGGTTCGTTTTGCGCCCAGCCTGGTGATCCTCGATGCTGATATCGAAGAGGGCCTGAACCGCTTCGAACGTGCCGTGGCCAAGCTTACGGCCTGATGTCGCGCTGCTGTCGCCGGGTGCGGCAGCGGCCAGAATTCGTGGCGCGCAGGTAACGCCTGCGCGCCTCAGTGATTGATCACACACGCTAAGGAGTGACGCCATGCTGGTGATGCGCCCCGCGCAAATGGCCGACCTGGCCGAGGTCCAGCGCCTCGCTGCCGATAGCCCGATCGGTGTCACCTCCCTGCCCGACGATGCCGGCCGGTTGGGTGACAAGATCGCTGCGTCCGAGTCTTCGTTCGCCGCCGAGGTCAGTTTCAACGGTGAAGAGACCTATTTCTTTGTGCTCGAAGACAGTCAGACCGGGCGTCTGGTCGGCTGCTCCGGGATCGTCGCATCGGCGGGTTATTCCGAGCCGTTCTACAGCTTTCGTAACGAGACCTTCGTCCACGCCTCCCGCGAGTTGAAGATTCACAACAAGACTCACGTGTTGTCGCTGTGTCACGACCTTACAGGCAACAGCTTGCTGACCAGCTTTTATGTGATCCCGGAGCTGGTCGGCAGCGCCTGGTCGGAACTCAACTCCCGTGCCCGGCTGCTGTTCATTGCCAGCCATCCTGAGCGCTTTGCCGAATCAGTGGTGACCGAGATCGTCGGTTACAGTGATGAGAACGGCGACTCACCGTTCTGGGACTCGATCGGCCGGCATTTCTTCAACCTCAACTACGCCGATGCCGAGCGTCTTTGCGGACTCAAGAGCCGGACCTTTCTGGCCGAGCTGATGCCGCATTACCCGATCTACGTGCCGCTGTTGTCCGATGATGCCCAGGAGGCCATGGGCCAGGTGCATCCACGGGCGCAGATCACCTTCGATATCCTGATGCGCGAAGGCTTCGAGACCGACCACTACATCGACATTTTCGATGGCGGCCCGACCTTGCATGCGCGGGTGTCCAGTATTCGTTCGATTGCCCAGAGCCGCCTGGTGCCGGTCAGGGTTCAGGGCGATGCCGATGCCGATGTCGTCCGTGGGGGGCGTCCGTATCTGGTGGCCAACGATCTGCTGCAGGACTACCGCGCCGTGTTGCTGGAGCTGGACTGGGCGCCAGGCCGCCCGGTGACCCTGAATCGCCAGGCCGCCGAGGCACTGGGCGTCGGTGAAGGCGCCAGTGTGCGTATTGTTTCGGTCTGACGGCGCAAGCCTGACCGGTTCGCGGCCCCGCACGGGGCCTTGAGGAGAAGACATGATCGTTCGTTCCGTCCGCAGCAGTGATCTGCCCGCGCTGATCGACCTGGCGCGCAGCACCGGTGCCGGTCTGACCACCCTGCCTGCCAACGAGCAGCGCCTGACCCACCGCGTGGGCTGGGCGGAAAAAAGCTTTCGCGGTGAAGCCGAGCGCGCCGACTCCGACTACCTGTTCGTGCTTGAAGACGAGAACGGCCAGGTCATCGGTATCTCGGCCATTGCCGGTGCGGTGGGGTTGCGCGAGCCCTGGTACAACTACCGGGTCGGCCTGACAGTCAACGCCTCGCAAGAATTGAATATCTACCGCGAGATTCCGACCCTGTTCCTGGCCAATGACCTGACCGGCAACTCGGAGCTGTGCTCGCTGTTCCTGCACGCCAACTCGCGCAACGGGCTCAATGGCCGCTTGCTGTCCAAGGCGCGCATGCTGTTCATTGCCGAGTTTCCCGAACTGTTCGGCCCCAAGATCATCGCCGAGATGCGCGGCATCTCGGATGGTCAGGGCCGGGCGCCGTTCTGGGAAAGCCTGGGCCGGCACTTCTTCAAAATGGAGTTCAGCCAGGCTGACTACCTGACCGGGGTCGGTAACAAGGCGTTTATCGCCGAACTGATGCCCAAGTTTCCGCTGTACACCTGCTTTCTGTCTGATGACGCCCGCAGCGTGATCGGCCGGGTGCATGCCGAAACCGAGCCGGCACTGACCATGCTCAAGAGTGAAGGCTTCACCTATCAGGGCTACGTCGATATCTTCGATGCCGGCCCGGCCATCGAGTGCGAGACCGGCAAGATCCGTGCAGTGCGCGACAGCCAGACCCTGGTGTTGTCGATCGGCACCGCCGGTGATGAGGCGCCATTGTTCCTGATCCACAACCGCAAGCGTGAAGACTGCCGTATCACCGTCGGCCGTGCGCGTTCGGTGGCCGGCACCCTGGTGGTCGATCCGGCCACGGCGCGGCGCCTGCGCATGGGCCCTGGTGATAATGTCCGCGCTGTGCCGCTGTCGGCGGGTGGCTGATGAGCAGCCTGTTCATCGCGGGCCAGTGGCAGGCGGGGCAGGGCGAGGCCTTCACGGCGCGCAACCCGGTCAGCCAGCAGCTGGTCTGGTCTGGCCAGGCGGCCAGCGCCGCCCAGGTCGATCAGGCCGTGCGGGCGGCGCGCCAGGCGTTCAGCGGCTGGGCATTGCGACCCTTGCAGGAGCGCATCGACCTGCTCGAAGCCTTTGCGGCGTGCTTGAAGGCCCGTGCTGATGAGCTGGCCAGGCGCATCGGTCAAGAGACCGGCAAGCCGCTCTGGGAGGCCGCCACGGAAGTCACCAGCATGGCCAACAAGGTTGCCATCTCGATCCAGAGTTACCGTGAGCGTACCGGCGAGAAGGGCGGCCCGCTGGGCGATGCCAATGCCGTATTGCGTCACAAACCGCATGGCGTGGTGGCGGTGTTCGGACCTTACAATTTTCCCGGCCACTTGCCTAACGGGCATATCGTACCGGCGCTGCTGGCCGGCAATTGCGTGGTGTTCAAGCCCAGCGAACTGACTCCGGGGGTGGCTGAGCTGACCCTGCAGTGCTGGATCGAAGCGGGCTTGCCGGCCGGGGTGCTCAACCTGTTGCAAGGTGGCCGTGACACCGGTGTCGCGCTGGCCGCGCATGCCGATATCGACGGTTTGTTCTTCACCGGCTCCAGCCAGACCGGGCAAGCGCTGCATCGCCAGTTCGCCGGGCAGCCGCACAAGATTCTCGCCCTGGAAATGGGCGGCAATAACCCGTTGCTGGTCGATCAGGTGCAGGATGTCGATGCCGCGGTGTACACCGTGATTCAGTCGGCATTCATCTCTGCCGGCCAGCGCTGCACCTGCGCACGGCGCCTGCTGGTGCCGCAAGGCGGCTGGGGCGATGCCTTCTTGCAGCGCCTGGTAGCGGTGAGCCGCACCTTGCAGGTCGGTGCGTTCGACAGCCAGCCGGCGCCGTTCATGGGCGCGGTGATTTCACTGCGGGCCGCCGATGCACTGTTGCAGGCACAGAGCCAGTTGCTGGCCAATGGCGCTCAGGCGTTGCTGGAAATGACCCGTCTGCAAGCGGGCAGCGCGCTGCTCAGCCCCGGCATTGTCGATGTAACCGATGTGGCGCAGCGCCCTGACGAGGAACTGTTCGGGCCGTTGCTGCAAGTGATCCGCTACAGCGACTTTGCGGCGGCCATCGATGAGGCCAATGCCACCCGTTATGGTCTGGCCGCCGGGCTATTGTCCGACAGCGAAGCGCGTTACCGTGACTTCTGGCTGCAAAGCCGCGCCGGTATCGTTAACTGGAACAAACCATTGACCGGTGCCGCCAGCACCGCGCCGTTCGGTGGGGTCGGTGCCTCGGGCAATCATCGCGCCAGTGCTTATTACGCGGCAGATTACTGTGCATACCCGGTAGCGTCGCTTGAGGCCCAGGCCTTGAGTCTGCCGGCCAGCCTCACGCCGGGTATTCGCTTCGACTGAGCCTTGCGCGTTGCAGCATAAAAAATAGATCCATGGAGCCGTCCTGATGAAAACCCGTGAAGTCAATTTCGACGGTCTGGTGGGCCCGACCCACAATTACGGGGGGCTGTCCTACGGCAACGTGGCCTCCCAGAGCAACAGCCAGCTCAACTCCAACCCCCGTGAAGCGGCCTTGCAGGGCCTGGCCAAAATGAAAGCGCTGATGGATCTGGGCTTCACCCAGGGCCTGATTGCGCCCCAGGAGCGCCCGGACGTCGACAGCCTGCGACGGCTGGGGTTTAGCGGCAGCGATGCGCAGGTGATCGAGAAGGCGGCGCGCCAGGACATGCCGCTGCTGGCGGCCAGTTGTTCGGCGTCGAGCATGTGGGTGGCCAACGCCGCCACCGTCAGCCCCAGTGCCGACACCCATGATGGCCGGGTGCATTTCACCGTTGCCAACCTCAACTGCAAATACCATCGCAGCATTGAACACCCGACCACCAGCCGGGTGCTGCAAGCGATGTTCGCTGACCCCCGGTATTTCGCCCACCATGCGGCATTGCCAGCGGTGGCGCAGTTCGGCGATGAAGGTGCGGCCAACCATACTCGCCTGTGCCGTGACCATGGCCAGCCTGGCGTTGAGTTTTTCGTGTATGGCCGCAGCGCCTTCGACACCCGCTACCCGGCACCGCAAAAGTACCCGGCCCGCCAGACCCTTGAAGCCTCCAGCGCCGTGGCGCGCCTGCATGGCCTGAACGCCAGCCAGGTGGTTTTTGGCCAACAGAACCCGGCGGTGATCGATCAGGGCGTGTTTCATAACGACGTGATTGCGGTGGGCAATGGCGAAGTCCTGTTCCACCATGAAGATGCCTTTTTGCACAGCAAGACCGTGCTGCGCGAGTTGCAGGACAAGCTCGCTCGGGTCGGCGGTCACCTGCAGGCGATCTGCGTGCCGCGTGCTGAAGTCGGTGTCGAGGATGCGGTACGTTCTTACCTGTTCAACAGCCAGTTGCTCACGTGTGACGACGGCAGCATGTTGCTGATCGTCCCCCAGGAGTGCCAGGCCAACCCACGGGTGTGGAATTACTTGCAGGCGCTGTTGAGCCAGGGTGGCCCGATCCGCCAGGTGCGCGCCTTCGACCTCAAGCAGAGCATGCGCAATGGCGGCGGGCCGGCCTGTCTGCGCCTGCGGGTGGTTTTGACCGCGCAGGAACTGGCGGCGATCAATCCAGCGGTTATCCTCAGTGACAGCTTGTATGGCGTGCTGACCGACTGGGTCGCAAAGCACTACCGCGACCGAATGCACGAACGCGATCTGGCCGACCCGCAATTGCTGATTGAATGTCGCACGGCATTGGATGAGCTGACGCAAATCCTTAAACTGGGCGCCGTTTATCCGTTTCAACAAATCTGACGCGCTTTTTAACTCAAGCCTGGAGCACCCGAACATGAGCGACGCCCTGCAGTTGATCCTTGAAGATGCCGATGGCAATGCCAGCAGCGTGTCCAGCACCCGCCTGGCGGTGGTCTGGCAAGGCAAGGAAATATGGATCCAGCATGACGGCCGTGGCCAGTTGCTGATCGGTGTCGATGTGGAAGAGGGCGATACTGAATACGCCAACCTGTTGCTGCGTCCATTGGCGACCAACCTGGTCAGCCTGCAACTGGAAATGGAGCCGGCCGATCTGGATGAGCAAGACGGTCACGTCCACGGTCCGGACTGCAACCACTAAGACAGGGAGTCGTCTATGCTCGCCCTCGGTAAACTGCTTGACCTGACCCTGGCCGGCCGTGAACCGGCGGAGAAGACTCAACTGACCGTCGGCGGCGTGCGCATGCGCTGGCTGGGCGAGGGCGCGCTTGAAGTGCGGCCCGCCCAGAGCCGCGACAATGGTCTGGACCTGCTGCTGTCGGCGGGTATCCATGGCAACGAAACCGCGCCGATCGAGCTGCTCGACGAGCTGATTCGCGGTATTGCCCGAGGCCAGCTTGTGCCACGGGCACGTATTCTGTTTCTGCTCGGCAACCCTGAGGCCATGCGCCGTGGGGTGCGTTATATCGAGCATGACCTCAACCGGCTGTTCAACGGCCAGCACGAACATAGCGGCGGCCTCGAAGCGCTGCGCGCCTGTGAGCTTGAACGACTGGCCAGCAGTTTCTTCAGCCTGGCCGATCGCTACCGTCTGCACTACGACCTGCACACCGCGATCCGTGGCTCGGCAATCGAACAGTTTGCCCTGTGCCCATGGAAACAAGATCGCCCTGTTTCGCGCCACGAACTGGCCTGCCTGCGCGCCGCCGGCATTCGCGCGGCGCTGCTGCAGCACAAACCCTCCAACGTGTTCAGTGCCTACACCCGCGACAAACTCGATGCACAGGCCTTCACCCTGGAGCTGGGCAAGGCGCGCCCGTTCGGCCACAACCAGCACGTCGACCTGGCGGCCTTGCGCCAGCGACTGATTCAGATCATCGAAGGTAACGAGCCGCAAACCGAAGAAGACCATCTTGACGGCCTGCAACTGTTCAGCGTGGCGCAGGAAATCATCAAACACAGCGACGCCTTCATCCTGCACCTGGCCTGCGAAGTCGAAAACTTCACCGAACTCGACAAAGGCTACCTGCTGGCTCAGGACGGCAATACTCGCTGGGTCATAGAGCAGCCAGGCACCCGAATCATCTTCCCCAACCCCAAAGTGGCCAATGGACTCAGGGCAGGGATATTGATCGTACCGGTGGGCGAGGAGGCGCTGCAGGGGTAAGGCAGTCGCGGATCTTGATCTTGTCTTTGCTTCTGCTTTTCGAGTCGAGATGGTACAGACGCCGCTGAACGCGACTTGGGTGCCGGCCGAGTGTAGGTGTCGATTCGGGGGAGTAACCGGCAGGGAAGCCGCTGCTCTTCATATTAGGAGCAGGTGCGCTGGGCAGGACGCCCATCGCGCCGGCCCCCGAATCGGCGCCGGAAGGAGGGAAGTCCGCCCAGAGGGCGGACCCAAACCGGGAGCAAGCCGTTTTCCCCCATTTTGCGGCTTTCAAAATGGTGTCGCCCGTCGGGGCGAAACCCGCAGCCCAGACAACCACGGCAATGATTTTTGCACCGTGTTGAGCCGTTCCCGGTTAAAACCGCTCCTACAGCGCCATCGGTTTAGCTAGCGACCTTCTGCGGCGCCGCCGGATGCTGCAACTGCCGAACCTTGGCCAGCGTATCAGCACAGGTGCGCGCCGCTTCCTGACCTTTATGCACGAAGTGCTCGAAGAAAAACTTCTGATGCTCTTCACCGGCATGGAAATGATGCGGTGTCAGCACCACCGAGAACACCGGCACACGGGTCTCCAGTTGCACCTGCATCAAGCCACTGATCACCGACTGCGCCACGAACTCATGGCGATAGATACCGCCATCGACCACCAGCCCGGCCGCCACAATCCCGGCATAACGGCCACTTTCAGCCAATAGCTTGGCATGCAGCGGAATCTCGAAAGCCCCACCCACCTCGTAAAAGTCGATATCACTCTCGCTGTAACCCAGCTCAATCAGCGTTTCGACAAAACCCTTGCGGCTCTGATCGACAATATCCTTGTGCCAGCAGGCCTGAATGAACGCAATACGCTCGTTAGCGTGGGCTTTGCTGTTAATTGCGGTAGGTTGCACGTGTTCTGACTCCTGTTTATGAAAAAAACAGGGCGTTTGGATCGAAGGGGATACTGGCAGCGTATGAAAACATCGACACCGGCACGGTCTCGACGAGGTTTTCCGTATACGATCGACACTCATCCCGTTCTCTCTTCATCCGGACTATGACCGTCGGCCCCGGAATCACACCGGGTCTGCTGACCTTCAGGAAGGGCCTGAAGCGCTCGCGGGCTAGGCGTTGTACGCCATTACCGCCGGTGGGGACTTGCACCCCGCCCTGAGAACGTGCCGACACCCTTAAGGTGACGGCGAAAGATTTGTAACACAGTTGCCATCAATATGCTTGGACACTTTAGTCGAGTGACCCTGCCATTTGCTTATAAGCACTGGCCCGCGTGCATCTGTGCCGATGCCGGTTTACGTTCAGGTGAGAATATTGATCCGGCTCGTTCGTCCATTAAGAGAAAGGTCCAGACCTGTCAGCGCGATCGCACAATAAACTGGATGAGAGAACCTCGGTTTGCTGGCATGGGTCGCCGCCCGTGGCGTTGCAACCAGTCGTGTTACGGTAGCCTCTGAAGGCGACCGATAATCCAATTGAGCGTCTCTATCATACAAACACACTGTACCGTGGCCGCAACGCCTATATAATGCGGCCCTTTGCCGTCGTTACGTCCAGTGTGGCGTTGTGTACGGGCCTGGCAGCAGTCTCCGTGGAAGAACCTAATGAAAAGCGCAGAAATCCGTGAAGCCTTCCTGAGCTTCTTCGAAGAACAGGGTCACACTCGTGTAGCCTCCAGCTCCCTGATTCCGGGCAACGACCCGACCCTGCTGTTCACCAACGCAGGCATGAACCAGTTCAAGGACTGCTTTCTGGGGCAGGAAAAGCGCGCCTACACGCGTGCCGTGACCAGCCAGAAATGCGTGCGTGCCGGCGGCAAGCACAATGACCTGGAAAACGTCGGCTATACCGCCCGTCACCACACGTTCTTCGAAATGCTGGGTAACTTCAGCTTCGGTGACTATTTCAAGCGCGACGCGATCACCTTTGCCTGGACCTTCCTGACTTCCGAGAAGTGGCTGAACCTGCCCAAGGAAAAACTCTGGGTCACCGTCTACGCCACCGACGACGAAGCCTACGACATCTGGACCAAGGAAGTCGGCGTGCCGGCCGAGCGCATGGTGCGCATTGGCGACAACAAGGGCGCGCCTTACGCTTCGGACAACTTCTGGACCATGGGCGATACCGGCCCGTGCGGTCCGTGCACCGAGATCTTCTTTGACCACGGCGCAGACATCTGGGGCGGCCCGCCCGGCTCGCCGGAAGAAGACGGTGACCGCTACATCGAGATCTGGAACAACGTGTTCATGCAGTTCAACCGCACCGCCGATGGCGTGCTGCACCCGCTGCCAGCGCCGTCGGTAGACACCGGCATGGGCCTGGAGCGGGTCAGTGCGGTGTTGCAGCACGTGCATTCGAACTACGAGATCGACCTGTTCCAGAGCCTGCTGGCCGCTTGCGCACAGGCCATCGGTTGCAGCAATGATGCACAGGCCTCGCTGAAAGTCGTGGCTGACCACATCCGTTCGTGCGGCTTCCTGATTGCCGACGGCGTACTGCCGTCCAACGAAGGCCGTGGCTACGTGCTGCGACGCATCATTCGCCGCGCCTGCCGTCATGGCAACAAGCTCGGCGCCAAGGGCAGCTTCTTCCACAAGATCGTCGCGGCCCTGGTGGCCGAGATGGGCGCAGCTTACCCAGAGCTGGTCGCCCAGCAGGCGCACATCGAGCGCGTGCTCAAGGCTGAAGAAGAGCAGTTCGCCAAGACCCTGGAGCAGGGTCTGAAGATTCTTGAACAGGACCTGGCCGAGCTCAAGGGCTCTGTGGTGCCTGGCGAAGTCATCTTCAAGCTGTACGACACCTACGGCTTCCCGATGGACCTGACCGGTGACATCGCCCGTGAGCGCGAGCTGACCCTCGACGAGGCCGGTTTCGAGCGTGAGATGGACGCCCAGCGCGAGCGCGCCCGTTCGGCCAGCGCCTTCGGCCTGGACTACAACAGCCTGGTCAAGGTCGACACCGCGACCGAGTTCACCGGCTATGCCGAAACCGCAGGCGCTGCCAAGGTTGTGGCCATCTACAAGGATGGTCAGTCGATCGGTCAGCTCAACGAAGGCGAAGAGGGCGTTGTGGTCCTCGACACCACGCCGTTTTACGCCGAATCCGGTGGCCAGATCGGTGACAGCGGTTACCTGCAGGCCGGCGACGTGCGTTTTGACGTGCGTGACACCACCAAGACCGGCGGCGCGTTCCTGCACCACGGTGTGATTGCCAGCGGCAGTTTGACCGTCGGCGCCGACGTACAGGCTCAGGTTGCGGGTGAAGTGCGCCAGGCCACCTCGCTCAACCACTCGGCCACGCACTTGCTGCATGAAGCCCTGCGCCGCGTGCTGGGTGAGCACGTGCAGCAGAAAGGCTCGCTGGTCGACAGTCAGCGCCTGCGTTTTGACTTCAGCCATTTCGAGTCGATCAAGCCTGAGCAATTGCGTGAGCTTGAAGACATCGTCAACGCCGAAGTGCGCAAGAACACCGAGGTGCTGACCGAGATCACCGACATCGAGACCGCCAAGGCCAAAGGCGCCATGGCGCTGTTCGGCGAAAAATACGGCGACACCGTGCGCGTGCTGAGCATGGGCGGCGATTTCTCCGTCGAGCTGTGCGGCGGTATCCACGCCAAGCGCACCGGCGACATCGCGCTGTTCAAGATCATCAGTGAAGGCGGCGTGGCTGCTGGCGTGCGCCGTATCGAAGCGGTGACCGGTGCGGCGGCGCTGAACTGGGTCAACTCGGCCGAAGATCAACTCAAGGAAGCCGCGAGCCTGATCAAGGGTAATCGCGACAACCTGCTGGACAAGCTGACGGCGGTGCTTGAGCGCAACCGTCAACTGGAAAAACAACTGGAACAATTGCAGGCCAAGGCGGCCAGCGCAGCGGGCGACGATCTGTCGGCCCAGGCGCAGGACGTCAAGGGTGTGAAGGTTCTGACCGCCCGTCTGGATGGTCAGGACGGCAAAGCGCTGCTGGCGCTGGTCGATCAGTTGAAGAACAAGCTCGGCCGCGCAGTGATCCTGCTCGGCGGGGTGCAGGATGACAAGGTCGTGCTGGTTGCCGGCGTGACCAAGGACCTGACTGGCCAACTCAAAGCCGGTGATCTGATGAAACAGGCGGCTGCCGCTGTGGGTGGTAAAGGTGGTGGTCGTCCCGACATGGCCCAGGGTGGCGGTGTCGATGCAAGCGCCCTGGATGCGGCGCTGGCGCTGACCGTTCCGTTCGTGGAGCAGGGTGTCTGATCGGGCTCTGGCCTGCCGGAAGTCCGGCAGGCCAGAACCGGTCTGAATGTTTAACGGGTGCCCTTTAAAGGGTTCTGAGGCGGCTTTGACATGGCTTTGATCGTACAGAAATTTGGCGGCACCTCCGTCGGTTCCATCGAGCGTATCGAGCAGGTGGCCGAAAAGGTAAAAAAATTCCGCGAGTCCGGTGATGACCTGGTGGTCGTCCTGTCGGCCATGAGCGGTGAAACCAACCGTCTGATCGATCTGGCCAAACAGATCACCGATCAGCCGACGCCGCGTGAGCTGGACGTGATCGTTTCCACCGGCGAGCAGGTGACCATCGGCCTGCTGACCATGGCGCTGATCAAGCGCGGTGTGCCAGCAGTGTCCTACACCGGCAACCAGGTTCGTATTCTGACCGACAGCGCGCACACCAAGGCGCGCATCCTGGATATCGACGACCAGAAGATCCGCACCGACCTCAAGGCCGGCCGCGTGGTAGTGGTCGCAGGTTTCCAGGGGGTCGACGAAAGCGGCAATATCACGACCCTGGGGCGTGGCGGTTCGGACACCACCGGTGTGGCCCTGGCCGCAGCCTTGAAGGCTGACGAGTGCCAGATCTATACCGACGTCGACGGTGTTTACACCACCGACCCGCGGGTGGTGGCCCAGGCACAGCGCCTGGAGAAGATCACCTTCGAAGAGATGCTGGAAATGGCCAGCCTCGGCTCCAAGGTGTTGCAGATCCGTTCGGTCGAATTCGCCGGCAAATACAACGTCCCGCTGCGCGTCCTGCACAGCTTCAAGGAGGGTCCGGGTACCCTCATTACCATTGATGAAGAGGAATCCATGGAACAGCCGATCATTTCCGGCATCGCCTTCAACCGCGACGAAGCCAAGCTGACCATCCGTGGTGTGCCAGACACCCCGGGCGTGGCGTTCAAGATTCTCGGCCCGATCAGTGCCGCGAACATCGAAGTCGACATGATCGTGCAAAATGTTTCGCACGATAACACCACGGATTTCACCTTCACCGTGCACCGCAATGACTACCAGGCTGCGCTGCAGATCCTGGAAAGCACAGCGCGTGAGATCGGCGCTCGTGAAGCCGGTGGTGACACCAAGATTGCCAAGGTTTCCATCGTGGGTGTTGGTATGCGCTCGCACGCCGGGGTTGCCAGTCGCATGTTCGAAGCGCTGGCCAAAGAGAGCATCAATATCCAGATGATCTCGACCTCGGAAATCAAGGTTTCCGTGGTGATCGAAGAGAAGTACCTCGAACTGGCCGTGCGTGCCCTGCACACCGCCTTCGAGCTGGACGCTCCCCGCCAGGGCGAGTGACCATTGAACCCAGGGCGCGCTTGAGGCGCGCCTTGGGGTTTCTGATCTGCGCACAAAGACTGTTCTTTTCGTTGCGTTAGTCAATACTCAGGCTTGGCTAGTGGCTTTTTGGTCACAGACTTGCCTCGTGGTTTTTCAGACTGTTGTTCCTGAATGTATTGCGTGAGGAGAAAGGTATGCTGATTCTGACTCGTCGGTGCGCAGAGAGCCTGATCATTGGTGATGGAGAAATCACCGTGACTGTGCTTGGCGTCAAGGGTAATCAAGTGCGCATCGGCGTCAATGCCCCCAAGGAAGTTGCGGTCCATCGTGAAGAAATCTACCTGCGGATCAAGAAAGAGAAGGATCAGGAACCAACCCATTAATTTATTTGAATTTTTTGTTTGCAAACGGGGAAATGCGTAGTTAATATACGCCCCGTGTTGCGGAGAGCTGGCCGAGTGGCCGAAGGCGCTCCCCTGCTAAGGGAGTACACCTCAAAAGGGTGTCGGGGGTTCGAATCCCCCGTTCTCCGCCATTATTTCAGTGTGTTGAACCTGGCTTTCGAAGCAAGAAAGCGCTTTACAAAAGAGTTCAGCAACCTAAAATGCGCAGCACCCAAATATGCACTCGTAGCTCAGCTGGATAGAGTACTCGGCTACGAACCGAGCGGTCACAGGTTCGAATCCTGTCGAGTGCACCATTTAAAGGTTGTTTGTCAGTTGGGGTGGTGAAGCCGCTCGATTAGACAGATAATCTGCTTCAACCAGCGGCGGTCTGGTATAAAACCACCACATGCACTCGTAGCTCAGCTGGATAGAGTACTCGGCTACGAACCGAGCGGTCACAGGTTCGAATCCTGTCGAGTGCACCATATTGAAAAGCCCGTATCGAAAGATACGGGCTTTTTTCTTTGTGTTTGAAAAAGCAGCTTCTTGCCATGGCAGGCTGTTGAATTTATTCAAAAAAGACCTTTGCAAGAGGCGGCGAGATGATTATCATACGCCCCTTGTTGCGGAGAGCTGGCCGAGTGGCCGAAGGCGCTCCCCTGCTAAGGGAGTACACCTCAAAAGGGTGTCGGGGGTTCGAATCCCCCGTTCTCCGCCATAACATGCACTCGTAGCTCAGCTGGATAGAGTACTCGGCTACGAACCGAGCGGTCACAGGTTCGAATCCTGTCGAGTGCACCATACAAGCAAAGCCCGTATCGAAAGGTACGGGCTTTGTGTTTTTCCAGGGGCTGCAAACCATTGCCCGCAGGTTTTGTGTAAGTCTTTGAATTTATTTCAGAAAAGGCTTTACAGAATTATTGCAGGCCCTATAATGCGCACCATCAAATGCACTCGTAGCTCAGCTGGATAGAGTACTCGGCTACGAACCGAGCGGTCACAGGTTCGAATCCTGTCGAGTGCACCATACATCAAAAAGCCCGTATCGAAAGATACGGGCTTTTTGTTTTGCACCTGAAAAAACTTGCCGGCTTCAGCGTTTACCCTTCACGCAGCCATGCTGATCGAAACTCACCTGATGGGTGCGGCCCTCTTTGCTCGTGTAATGGTAACGCAGCTCGCCATTGCGCTGTGAAACCCGGTCTGGTCGGCCCAGCAGGCTCTCTACGTCCCTGAGGGTCATGCCCGGCGGTGTGCGCTGGTTGATGATCGCACTGCGCCGTTGCTCTGGGCTCAGGCTGTTGCCGCAACCATCATCGCGTTGCCCGACCACCACGATCTCTTTGGTCGGCGGTTTGGGACGATCATTGCGCAGGCTTGGCAGTATCGCCGGCAGGACGCTGCCGGGCGGCCGGTTATAGGCTTCAACCTGTTGGCCGTGCTGCTCGGTTGTACAGCCTTGGTGGGTGAAGGTGACTTGGCCCTGGGCGTCTTCGCAGCGCTGAATGCTTCTGGCCTGGACATTGAGCACGGGGTGGAGCAGGGCGCCTAAGGCGACGCAAAGCGCGATGTTGCGCATCGTCGAGTCCTCCATGACAGACAATGCCGCTCAGCCTAGCGATGGCTGAATGTGCTGACGAGCGTGTTTTGTTGGCTGAATGTGACGTCGTAGTAATACTGACTCTCAAGATTGTTAAGTTTGTGACGCAAGCATTTGTTCTTGCCCGAATTTTCACGCGTGCCAAACGGTCAAAGCGGTGTATGATTGCGCCCGTCAGCCCCGCCGGGGCTTGTGGAATACCTCCATGGACTTACCCAGTAGTTATTTGACCTCAGATTTTGACAATCAAGCTCTACCTGATTGATCTCCCGGCGTGCTCCCTGCTGGGAGTGGAGTACGCCTATGACTGAAAGAGAAGTAAAGAAAACGCAGGAAAGTCTGCAGGATCGCCTGGCTCAGGTTATCGATCTGTTGCAGCGCCAGCGTATTGTTGAAGACCTGACCCACCGCCAGGAAGGTCAGCATCAGGACCGGGTCGAGAACCTCGTCCACCGGCAGAATCTCGTCGAATTGCAGCGCAAGCTCGACGACCTGCACTCTGCCGACGTCGCCTACATCCTTGAAGCCCTGCCGCTGGAAGACCGTCTGACCGTATGGCAGCTGGTCAAGGCCGAGCGTGACGGTGACATCCTTCTTGAGGTGTCCGACGCCGTTCGGGAAACCCTGATCGCCGACATGGACGATCACGAGTTGCTTGCCGCCGCCAAGGAAATGGACGCCGACGAACTGGCCGACCTGGCGCCGGAACTGCCGCGTGATGTTGTCCATGAGTTGATGGAAGCGCTGGACGTCCAGCAGCGTGAGCGTGTGCGTTCGGCGCTGTCCTACGAAGAAGAGCAGGTCGGGGCGTTGATGGACTTCCAGATGGTGACCATCCGCGAGGATGTCAGCCTGGAGGTGGTGCTGCGCTACCTGCGTCGTCTCAAGGAATTGCCCAGCCACACTGACAAACTGTTCGTGGTCGATTACGACGGGGTGCTCAAAGGGGTGCTGCCGATCAAGCGCCTGCTGGTCAATGACCCGGACAAACAGGTCGCCGAGGTCATGGCTGACGACCCGGTGACCTTCCACCCGGACGGCGATGCCTATGAGGCGGCTCAGGCATTTGAGCGTTATGACCTGATTTCGTCACCGGTGGTGGACAAGGGCGGCAAGCTGATCGGTCGTCTGACTATCGACGAAATGGTCGATCTGATTCGTGAAGAGAGTGAAAGTGAAGTCCGTAGCATGGCGGGTCTGCGTGAAGACGAAGACATCTTCGCTTCGGTCTGGCGCTCGCTGCGCAACCGCTGGTCGTGGCTGGCGATCAACCTGATCACCGCGTTCCTGGCGTCGCGAGTGATCGGCCTGTTCGAAGGCTCGATCGAGAAGCTTGTGGCGCTGGCTGCGCTGATGCCGATCGTGGCGGGCATTGGCGGTAACTCGGGCAACCAGACCATCACCATGATCGTACGGGCCATGGCGCTCGACCAGGTCAGCACCGGCAACACTGCCCGTTTACTGCGTAAAGAGCTGGCCGTGTCGCTGATCAATGGCCTGGTCTGGGGTGGGGTGATCGGCGTGGTGGCCTATGTGCTATACGACAGTTGGTCGCTGGGCGTGGTGATGACCGCGGCCATGACCCTCAACCTGCTGCTGGCGGCGTTCATGGGGGTGATCATTCCCATGACCCTGGTCAAGGTCGGCAAGGATCCGGCCATGGGCGCCAGTGTGATGATTACGGCCATGACCGACAGCGGTGGTTTCTTCATCTTCCTGGGGCTGGCGACGATATTCCTGCTCTGAACCAGGCTCACAAAAAAACCGCCCTTAGTGGCGGTTTTTTTGTACTTTGAAGAAGCTTCCTACAACTAAACGGGAGCGGTACTACAGTGAAAAAAAGCCAGCTTGGTGAGCTGGCTTGAGGTTTTACTTGATACTTACGACTCTTCAGCCGCCAGTTCAGTGTCATGGGCAATCAGAGACACCAGGGCGTTCTGTTGCCGATGAGAGAGCTGGCGGAAACGTTGCAGCAGTTCACGCTCGCTAAGCGTCAGCTCAGGGCTATCAAGGCGCACAGCTGGCTCGTCGCCAAAAGCGCCTTCCTGAATGAGGCTCTGCTCGAGCCGTGCGATGATTTCCGAGTTCATGCTGCGGTGGTGGTTTTTAGCTACCTCTTGCACACGATTACGCATGCCATCGGGTAAGCGGACGACGAACTTGTCAGCCGTACGGCTGGAATAAGTAGCCTGTTTCATAGGGCTCATATATTTAACCGGTTAGTTCAGGGGAAGCGGTTCTAGCAAGTGGCCGCAAGTTTGTCCTTGTGTGACAGCACTTTTGGCTAAATGTTCAACCGCGCTATCAAGGGGTCAGCATCATGCCCCATTACGTCGGAACCTTGGCGTCAATTCTGTGACAAATATTGACTCAGATAAAGGCGTATGGCCAGCACCGATTATCAGAATTGCGAACGAATTTGCATAGCGTGTCCCCGTTCACCCTTCCAACGATCTCCCTGATCGCCTGACTGCTTTTTGCCATCATGGCTATCTGTACTCAGAGCGTAGTTGTTTCTGGCCGCGAATACGAATGCGCTCCGACCAACGTGCTGAACGGGAGGTGAATAAGGCGTAAAAAGACGTTGCAGGCGGGGCGGGTACGTGACCCGAGCTGATGATCCGGTCGCAGCCAGCAGGCCAGGTGACCAGTACAACCATCAGCAGTAGCAGAGGTGCGAAGGGCTCAGCGCAGAACGGGATCAAACTTGAAGCGGCGGCCGACGACCAGCGCGCCGAGGAACAGGCTGACAAACACACCGCCAGCGATCCTGGCAGCCAGATTCAAGGTCAGCGCTTGCTCGGGCAGCAACAGGTCTACAGCAACACTCATCAACGTAAGGATCAGAAACGACAGTGCGGACTTGGACATGGCGGCTCTCTCTTTCTCTTTAAGCGTGTGAGGCACGGTTCTAAGCGATGTTTCAGAACACCCAGCGCTGTGTCGCACTGCCGGTGGCGCGGGGCATCTGTTGTGTGTCATTGGTCAGCATAGCCGGGTTGGCACGTTTGTCAGTCATCACTGCCAGTTGCGCAGGTTTTTGCAGGCCACTCTGAATCTCGATATTCACCTGCTCGACAGGGGTGGCAGTGCCTTGAAGATGAAAGGTCACCAGCGCTACCAGAGCGGCTGCGTTCAACGCGGTGAGGATCATGTTCATAGTCGTGTACCTGTGCCCGGAGATGGAAGAGAGGTTCTGCCTGCCACGGGTAATATTGCAGTCTGCATGCCAAGCTCAATTCAATAAAAAATCCTTTTAAATCAAGTATTTATATTTGTATGTAACGGCTTTTGCGTTGCGTTTTGCAATGATGGCTATTTGCAGGGTTGCAAAATGCACGACGGCCACGGGAACCAAATCCGGACGCACGAGTCAGCGCGTCCTGATGGTCTGCATCGGCCGGTGAATGACCCTACGCGCTGAAGCGGGCTGAATTTTTTGCTAAATCCTTGTTTTTGCGTAAAATGCCCAGCACTGATACAGGGCGCTCAGGCAACGCCCGTCAGCTCATCTATCGGGTCCTCTTAGTTCAACGGATAGAACGAGCCCCTCCTAAGGGCTAGATGCAGGTTCGATTCCTGCAGGGGACACATCCCGCTGTATCGCACACTCTTGGTAGCGCTTCCTGCCCCGTCGCTCGAGGCGAGCCTCACTGAAATTGAGTGGCAAGCACCTCGCCGAAAAAAACATGCAATCCAAAAAAGCACATTGCACACTGGCAGCCGAATCAGGCGCTCGGCATGTTCAGCTGACACCCGCCCGTTTCACGCCTATTTCTTTGACGTGCTTTCCTGTCACTGCGCGAGCATGAACATGCTTCACTCCAACAGCCGATGGCTATGGCTTTACTTCCCAGTGAGCTGGATTACCGTATGTGCTGTGCTTGTGCACATCACGTTCTTCAGTTGGGCCCTTCTCACACCCAAGGACGTCAGCGGCACTCTGTTCGGCGGCGCCATGGGCACCCAGCTGTACCTTGGTGGCCTGGGCGTTGCCACACTCGGCTTGACAGTGGTCATCCTGCTGCGGCTACCGGGGGCGATCCTGGCCTGGATCGCTGCCGGGCTTTTGCCACTGTGCATCGGCGGCTGGTGGCAACTGAATTACCCGGACGATGCCAACGGTAATCTGCTGTACAGCCCCGGACGGTCAGACATCACGGTTGCCATGCTGATCGGTGCAGCGATTCTCGTCAGTGGTTTTTATGCCTATCGAAGGGCAAAAACGGCGAACCAAAGAGCCTCACTTTCCGAGTTAAAAATATTCGGAAAAATAGTGGTAGCGACAGCGCTGAGTGGATTTTTTGTAGCCGTACCACTGGCCGCCTTGAAGCAGCAAGCAATGCCCCATTGCGCCTTCAACAAGCAAGGCCAGCAGTTGACGATCTGTTTGGGGGACGGGGATACACCCACGATTGTGGAATAAGCACGCGAGTGCTTGCATGCGCGAATGTGCCGCCGTCTTTGCCAGTCATTGCCGCCCCTGGGTTTGTACCTGGATGGGCCAGGTTCGCGTCAAGGCTGTGGTGCTGTGCGAGGCTTGCACCCTCGCGCCTCGGCGCGTATCTTGCGCCCCGTCACATTGCTGACAACGGGCGTCGCGGCCCGCAATACCTAAGGTGCACAAGTACCCTCGTAACGACTGCAGGTTTTTGGCCTGCACGTTTTGTTATGGCGGTCGTGTGTGGGAGGCACTCGTGCCTGCCGGTTTCCTTGGGTACCGGTCCGCGAACCCGCGCACGGCTGCCACCCCAATTGCGTCGCGGCGATTCGTGGCAGCTCCATTACCCAAGGAGCCAGACCTATGCATAGCCCCATACGCCACCGCACCTTTTGTACCGACGCTTTACCCAACCTCTCACCCCGACCGCTGAACGCCGCCGACCATACCGGCAAACGCCGCGGCACGATGACCGCCATTGCCTGGTATCGCGCCAGCCGTTCGGGCAAGGGCACGCTATGGCTGTGCCGCTGCGACTGTGGCCTGTACGAGTACCGCCGACCGGGGACCTGGGGGACCAAGCGGTTTCCTGATGACCAGTGCCAGGTGTGCCAGCGCAATGCGCAGGGGCCTAATGCCAGTGATACCGCCCCGGCGCGCTTGCAACAATGGACAGACAAGCTTCGCTGCCTGGGCTTGAGCGATGAGGAAATCGGCCAGATTCGTGCCACCGGTGCGAACGTGGACACCCGAGGCAAGACGCTTGAGCAGATCCGCGAGCAATTGGCCCGCATCGGCATCTAGCTGACCGCTGGGCGGTTGTATGCCAGGCACAAGCAACCGCTCAGCTAATTCCCGGAACGATTTCTCCCGTGCTTCATCCATTAGCCATAGGCCACTGTCTGGCCGTGGAGATCAAGCATGATGTCGTCCCTCGAATTACGTCAGATTATCGAATCCGGCTTTCTGCCAACCAAATGCCTGTGCACGATCAGCCCCGATCACTTGATGACCATCAGCCTCTATCGTCCCGAATACGGCCATCCGGCGTTTGTCGCCAATAATCTCAATGCCAGGGAACTGAACTCGGCCCGAGCGATTTCCGGTCTGGTCCAGCAGGTGCGCCAGGCGTTTTCCCGCCAGGAGCAAATCACCCGGGAGCAGGAGCAGCGCCGGGCGTGATGACCGGCAGGTTGTTTATCCTGAACGCCGATTTGAAAACCCCGGCATTGCCCGATAAAGTCGCGCCCCGTTCTGGCCATCCGGGCCAGATGCGCGTGCTTGAAGGGGCTGCCGGTGAACCAACAGACTTTGTCCATGCGCCTGGAGCGCGTTGCCGCTCACGTGCCCGCAGGTGCCCGGTTTATCGATATCGGCTCGGACCACGGCTACCTGCCGGTCGCCTTGGTGCAGCGCGGGGTGATTGCTTCGGCGGTGGCCGGCGAGGTGGCGTTGACGCCCTTTCATGCAGCAACCCGCACGGTACGTGAATATGGCCTGCAGGCGCAGATCAGCGTGCGTCTGGCTGACGGTCTGGCGGCAATCGAAGCCGATGATGCAATCACCGCGATCAGCCTGTGTGGTATGGGCGGCGAAACCATCCGTGACATTCTTCAGGCGGGCAGGGCGCGATTAAGCGGCGCCGAACGGCTGATCATGCAGCCCAATGGCGGCGAGCGGGAACTGCGCCAGTGGCTGATGGATAACGGCTATTGCATCCTGGCTGAGGAGGCGTTGCGGGAGAACCGCTTTGATTATGAAATCATTGTCGCCGAACGTAGCGGGCCGGTGAGCTACAGCGCCGAGCAGCTGTACTTCGGCCCGGTGCAATTGCAGGTTCGCAGCCCGGCATTTTTGAACAAGTGGCAACGGGTCCTGCGGCAGAAGCAGCAGACCCTCAAAGGCTTCGCCAAGGCCCGTCAGGCGGTGGCGCAGGACAAGGTCCAGGACATCAGTCAGCAGGTGCGCTGGATCAGCGACATGCTGGGCTGAGCTTTGAGACTTTGGTCGTATTCCGGGCGAAATCACTGAACGTTGCGCCGAGCGGTCTAGACTAAGGTTTTGAACCTGACTCACTCGCTAACCAACGATACGGATGAAGGGATGTTCTGATGTTCTCGCACAACGAGTTGCGCCATATTCTGGAAAAAGCGTTTGCCCCCACGCCTTGCCGCTGCACGATTTCCCAAGAAGGCACCATCACTCTGGAGTTGCTCAACCCCGAGAGCCACGCCCGCGAACTGCTCGTGCCTGGGATTCCGGTCGCCAGCCTGACCGGCGGCCGGGATCTTGCCGCGCTGGTGCGTGATGTCAAAGAGCGCGCCAGTCGTCGGCATGCCGCCGCAGCCGATCCGGTCAAACGTCAGGGGTAATCGATCGCTTGCTCGGCGTTAGTTTGTAGGACCTGCTTTAGTTTGTAGGACCTGCTTTAGCAGGGAAGATTAGCCGGGAAAGGCAATCTACGAAACGCCTTCGCAGCTAAAGCTGCTCCTACAACAACCACGAGACGCCCGGCCTCAGCACTCTACCAGGCTGACCGCCAGGCCACCGCGCGAGGTTTCCTTGTATTTATCGTGCATGTCCGCGCCGGTGTCGCGCATGGTGCGGATCGCCTGGTCGAGGGAGATGAAGTGCTCACCGTCGCCGCGCAAGGCCATTTGTGCTGCGTTGATGGCTTTCACTGCGGCAATCGCGTTGCGCTCGATGCACGGCACTTGCACCAGCCCGCCGACCGGGTCGCAGGTCAGGCCCAGATTGTGTTCCAGGCCGATTTCTGCGGCGTTTTCCACCTGCTGTGGGGTGGCGCCGAGAATCTCTGCGATGCCGGCCGCCGCCATGGCGCAGGCCGAGCCGACTTCACCCTGACAGCCCACTTCGGCGCCGGAGATCGAAGCGTTTTTCTTGCACAGGATGCCCACTGCCGAGGCACTGAGGAAAAAGCGCACCACATCGTCGTCATTGGCCGCCGGGTTGAATTTCATGAAGTAATGCAGCACCGCCGGGACAATACCCGCCGCACCGTTGGTGGGCGCGGTGACCATGCGCCCGCCGGCGGCGTTTTCTTCGTTGACCGCCAGGGCGAACAGGTTGACCCACTCCATGGCGCTGAGGGTCGAGCCGATCACGTTGGCCTTGCCCACCTCCAGCAGGCTCTGGTGCAAGCGCCAGGCGCGACGACGCACATTCAGGCCGCCGGGCAGAATGCCTTGTTCGCTCAGGCCTTTGTTGACGCAAGCCTGCATGGCAGCCCAGATATCGAGGATCTTGGCGCGGATTTCTGCTTCACTGCGCCAGCACTTTTCGTTCTCCATCATCAACGCCGAAATGCTCAGGTTGTGCGTCTTGCACAGGCGCAGCAGCTCCTTGGCGCTGGAGAAGTCATAAGGCAGTTCGGTACTGTCACCGTCCAGCTGACCGCTGGCGGCCTGCTCGGCATTGATGATGAAGCCGCCGCCGATCGAGTAGTAGGTTTGCTCGTACAACTCGCCGGTCGCGCCATAGGCGCAAATCGTCATGCCGTTGGGGTGGAAGGGCAGGCTTTCGTCGAGCAGCAGCATGTCGCGTGCCCAGATAAACTCGATGTCCTGTTCGCCTGCGACGTTCAGGCGCTGGTCCTTGAGCAGGTTTTCGACGCGCTGGTTGACATCGACGATGTCGACGCGGTCGGGCCATTCGCCCATCAGCCCCATCACGGTGGCGCGGTCGCTGGCATGGCCGATACCCGTGGCCGACAGAGACCCGTACAATCGCACTTCAATTCGTTCCACGCTCGGCAGCAGATTGTGCTTGCGCAGGTCGGTCACGAAGGTTGCACCGGCACGCATCGGCCCGACTGTATGCGAGCTGGACGGCCCGATGCCGATTTTGAACATGTCGAAGACGCTGATAGCCATGTCGTGTAACCCTCGGATAAATAGCCTGAGGCAACAGGCCCCATCTGATGGCTTTATCTTTGGCTGGCGGTCCTGAAACGACAAACGATTGTTCCTATGCAACGCTTTAGCGGAACTGTTCAATGAGCCGAATCGTCAATGCCCAGATGCATGCCTGGCTACAGGTGTTTGCCTGTGCCGCACGACATCTGTCCTTTACCCGCTGCGCCGATGAGCTGCACGTCACCCCTGGCGCGATCAGCCAGCAAATGCGCCAGCTTGAAGAGCGCCTGGGCTTTGCCCTGTTTCACCGGGTCGGCCGTGGTCTGGAACTGACCGCCGAAGGCCAGCGCCTGGCGCTGGTCGCCAACGAGGTGCAGGGGCGTATCAGCGATGAGTTGCGCCTGTTGTATTCCGGGCAGATCGGCGGGGTGTTCAAGCTGCGCTCGATCCCGTCCTTCTTGCACAAGTGGCTGATGCCGCGCCTGCCGCGTCTGCAACAGGCGTTTCCCGACATCCAGTTGCGGGTGATCGCCGAGGACAGCAGCGGCTCGCTGCGCGACGATGATTTCGACCTGGCCATTGACCTTAACGACGGCAGCTACCCAGGGTTGCAGACCACGCCGTTGCTGGAAGAAGAGTTGTACCCGGTGTGCTCGCCGAAACTGCTGGAAGGCCGGCCGCCGCTGGACGGCCCCAGCCAGTTGGTGCATTACCCGCTGCTGCACGACATCACCGCCTGGCGCGGCAGCTACGAATACGCCGAGTGGGAGTTTTACCTGACGGCGATTGGCGCCGAGGGGGTGGATGTGCGCCGTGGCCACACGTTCAACCGCAACCACCTGACCATCGAGGCGGCGCGCATGGGCATGGGCGTGGCCATCGCGCGCAAGACCCTGATCACCAACGAACTGGTGGAAGGCTCGCTGATCGTGCCGTTTGGCCAGCCGATCAAGGCGCGTAAAAAGTACGTGCTGGTGTACCGCGAAGGCGCATTGAGCACGCCATCACGGCGCGCGGTGCATGACTGGCTGGTGCATGAGGCCGGCCAGCATCTGCCGTAGGCTTGAGGTTGTTTGGCCAGGCCGCCGTCTTGCCATCGCGTAGGGCCCTGTAGGAGCCGCTTCAGCGGCGAAGCCTTCGCGGCTAAAGCCACTCCTACTGGGTAATGCCGATCAGTTAAGCGATTATCCGGCTCAGATGCCACTCAACTCCTCAACCCGCGTGGTATCGATGCAATGGATACTGGCGCCGATCACATCCTTGGCGTAGTGCTTGGCCTGTGACGCCAGGTCCGCCAACTGGCTGGCATCGATCTGCGCGCAGGCCTCCACGCGCAGGTACACCACCCCGATCGACAGCGACAGCAGGGCAAACTCCTGGCGCACGCCCTGGCGGTTCAAGGCGTTGAAGCAGCCGGCTTGCAGGTGCTCGGCGCGGTAAAAGCGCCGGCACTGATTCTGGAAGTCCTCCAGCAGCACCTGCAGGCGTTTCTCCCAGTCTTCCACCCCCAGCACCATCAGAAAATCGTCACCGCCGATATGCCCGACGAAGTCGCGGCTGGGGTCGATACGTTCGTTCAGACAGTGCGCCAGGCAGAGCAACACTTCGTCACCGCGCGCGTAGCCGTAGATATCGTTGAACGGCTTGAAACTGTCGATATCGACGTAGCAGATCACCGCCTCGCGCTGTTGTTGCAGCACCCGCGTCAGGCATTGCTGGATCGGTACGTTGCCGGGCAGCAAGGTCAGCGGGTTGGCGTAACGGGCTTGCTGGATCTTCTGTTCGGTGATCAGTTTGAGCACGTCGATCAGCCGGCCCAGCCCCAGATAGGCGCCGTTGCTGGTGATGATAAAGTCTTCTTCGATGCGCTGGCGGGCGCGGCTGGTCAGCAGGCGGCTGACCTGTTGCAGTGATTGGCTCAGCTCGACGGCAAGAAAATCATCGCTCATCAACCGGCTGATCGGCTTGCGGGCGAACAGTTCGGTGGCAAAGGGCTTGAGCAGGGCTTCTGAAAGCGAGTGTCGATGCACGATGCCGCAAGGCCGGGAATTGGCGTCCAGCACCGCCACCGAGTTGAGGTTGGCTTGCTGGCGGAAGGCATCGAGCACTTTTGCCGTGGGCGTGTCACTGCTGACCGCCGCCTGGGCGATCAGCAGCACGCTGAGGTCGGCGTTGTCTTCGTTGAGCGGCACCAGCGCGGCTTCGGCCTTGGGCAGCATGCGCCCGGCATCACGCGGCGGGCATTCCTGAGGACGGGCCAGCAGATAACCTTGAACCAGATCGATGCCCATTTCGGTGAGTACCGCCAGTTCATCCGCCAGTTCGATGCCTTCGGCGATCACCGTCGCCCGCGAGGCCTTGGCCATCTGCAGCATGGAGCCGACGAATTCGCGCTTCACGGCATCCTGATGAATGCCGTCGATAAAGTGCCGGTCGATCTTCACGTAGTCCGGGCGCAACTCCGACCACAGCCGCAGGCTGGAATAGCCGGCGCCCAAATCGTCCAGGGCAATCGAAAAGCCCATGTCGCGGTAGTGGTGCAAAGCCTTGTAGAGCAGGTCGAAGTCGTCAGTGGGGGTCTGCTCGGTCAGCTCGATGACCACGTTCTGCGGCTCGATGTTGTAGCGCTGCAGCATCTTCAGGGTGCGTCCCGGCGGATGCGAGGCTTCGAGCAGCGACTCGGGGGAGACGTTGAGAAACAGTTTGCCCGGCAGTTGTTGCTGGCTGAAGCGTCGGCATGCGCTCTCGCGGCAGGCCAGTTCCAGTTCGCTCAGGCGGCCGGCCTGGCGAGCCACGGCGAACAGGCTGATGGGCGAGTGCAAGGGGCTGTTGGACGGGCCGCGGGTCAGGGCTTCATAGCCCAGCACGCGACGCTCTGAAAGCATGACGATGGGCTGGAACAAGCTGTGCAAATCACCCTGTGCCAGGATGGAACCCAGGGCGCTCAGTTGTTCAGTCACGGTCATGGCGATCTCTACTGCAAGACTGCAAAAAATAAGGGTCTGCTTGACGCTGTCAGCAGACCCTTATTTCACGACAGTTTCATGACTGTATGATGACAGATTGGCACTATGCTATCGCCATCTGACCTCTATCACTTTTTCGCCACCGTGGCACTCAGGCCCAGGTAGTCGATAAGGATGCGCCCGGTTTCGGCCAGGTAGGCGTCATCCTCGGGTTTGGTCTTCTCGTCTTCCACTGGCAGCGCCTCTTCGTCTTCCTTTTTCAGCTCCTTGAGCGGTTCTTCGCCTTTGGCCTTGCGTCGGGTGTTTTCCAGCGCCAGTTGCTGATTCTCGATGGCGGTGTGTTCGGCGCGACGATCGATCTCGTTAAGGCTGACGCTCTTCTCGCTCATCAGCTTGCGGGCCAGGGCCAGACGGTCTTCGATGAACACGAACTCGGCGTCCTTGACCTTGCGCTGGTCATGGCGCGCCTGCAACTGCGCCAGGAACGGCTTGAATGGGTCGCTTGCCGGGCGGATGCGCGGCGGGATGCTGTCCCATGGCATGGCTTCAGGCAGAGCGCTTTCACCGATTTCCTTGGTGTCGATCAAGGACGGGTAGGTGATGTCCGGCACCACACCCTGGTGCTGGGTGCTTTGCCCGGACACCCGGTAGAACTTGGCCAGGGTCAGCTTCAGTTCGCCGTGGTTGAGCGGCTGGATGGTCTGCACGGTGCCTTTGCCGAAGGTCTGGCCACCGATGATCAGTGCGCGATGATAGTCCTGCATGGCGCCGGCGAAGATCTCCGAAGCCGAAGCCGAGAGCCGGTTGACCAGTACCGCCATCGGGCCTTTATAGAAGGCGCCTTTGGCTTCGTCTTCGAGCACATCGACCTTGCCGTCGGCGTTACGCACCAGCACGGTCGGGCCTTTCTCGATAAACAGGCTGGTCAGCTCAGTGGCTTCCTGCAGCGAGCCACCGCCGTTGTTGCGCAGGTCCAGTACCAGACCGTCGACCTTCTCGGCCTGCAGCTCGGTGAGCAGTTTCTTCACGTCACGGGTGGTGCTCTTGTACTCCGGATCGCCAGCTCGGTAGGCCTTGAAGTCCAGGTAGAAGGCCGGGATTTCGATGACGCCGAGCTTGTAGTCGCGACCGTCCTGCTTGAGGTTGAGGATCGACTTCTTGGCCGCCTGCTCTTCAAGCTTGACCGCTTCGCGGGTGATCGACACCACCTTGCTGGTCTGGTCGTTCGGCGCATTGCTGGCCGGGATGATTTCCAGGCGCACCACCGAGCCTTTCGGGCCGCGAATCAGCTTGACCACCTCATCGAGACGCCAGCCGATCACGTCGACCATTTCCTTGTCGCCCTGGGCGACGCCGATGATCTTGTCGGCGGTCGAGACCTGCTTGGTCTTGGCCGCAGGACCGGCCGGCACCAGGCGCACGATCTTGACGTTGTCGCTGTCGCTCTGCAGCACCGCACCGATGCCTTCGAGCGACAGGCTCATGTTGATGTCGAAGTTCTCTGCGCTGTCAGGTGACAGGTAGTTGGTGTGCGGGTCGTAAGACATCGCGAAGGAGTTCAGGTACGCCTGGAAGATGTCTTCGGCGCGGGTCTGGTTCAGGCGCGACAGCTGGTTCTTGTAGCGCTTGGTCAGGGTCTCCTGAATCTTGGCCGGTTCTTTGCCCGCGATCTTCAGGCGCAGGACTTCATCCTTGAGGCGCTTGCGCCACAAGTCGTCCATCTCGGCGTCGGTTTTCGGCCATGGCGCGTCCTTGCGGTCGACCAGCAGGGTTTCCTTGGCGTTGAAGTCGAGCTTGTCGACGCCCTTGTTCAGTTCAGCCAGGGCAAAGTCCATGCGCGACTTGCTGCGGTCGAGGTAGCGCTTGTAGATGGTGAAGCCGGCGTTCAGGTCGCCGCTTTTGAGAAAATCGTCGAACTGGGTCTGCCACTTGTCGAACTCGGCGACGTCGCTGGCCAGAAAGTAGCTGCGCGAGGGGTCGAGCAGCTTGAGGTAGCTGTTGTAGATGATGACCGAACGCTTGTCGTCCAGTGGCGGCTTGCTGTAGTGGTGGCGCTTGAGCAGCTCCACGACATTCAGGCTGGCAATCACTTCGTCGCGATCAGGCTGAAGCTTGTCCCAGCTGTTGGCGGCAAAGGTGCTGGCTGACATCGGCAGGGTGGCCAGGCCGATGAGCAGGGCGAGGGCGCTTCTTGATAGAAACGTACTGGGAATAAAATGCTTCATGCTGATTCGACGCGGAGACAATTGATAACGCATATTAGGCCGTCTTAGAGATCGCCGGTTCCATGGACCCGGTCGCATAATGCAAAAGCCCCCGGCATAGGCCGCGGGCTCAGTCCTGACTCACTATGGAGGCACTGTGAAGGCATTGCAAGGCGTTAACGGACATGTGGAATGGGCTGACAGCACAAGTCCAGCCCTCGATGTAGGACAAGTACGAATCAAGGTGGCGGCTGCCGGTCTCAACCGCGCCGACCTGCTGCAGTGCGAAGGCAAGTACCCGCCACCGCCTGGAGCCAGCGAAATACTTGGTCTGGAGTGCGCCGGGGTGATCGCCGAGGTGGGGCCGGGCAGCAGTTGGCAGGTCGGTGACCGGGTCTGCGCCCTGCTGGCCGGGGGCGGCATGGCTGAAGAGGTGGTGGTCGATGCCCGCCATGTTCTGCCGGTCCCGGAAAACCTGGGCCTGGCCGAAGCGGCAGCGTTGCCGGAGGTGTACGCCACGGCCTGGCTGAACCTGTTCCAGCTGGCAGCCATCAAGCCTGGCGAAAAGGTCTTGCTGCACGCCGGTGCAAGTGGCGTTGGTTCAGCCGCGATTCAGCTCTGCAAGGCTTTTGGCAGCCCGGTCTGGGTCAGTGTCGGCTCCGCTGAGCGGCTGGACTATTGTGTTCAGCTCGGTGCCCAGGGCGGTGTGCTACGCAGCGAAGGTCTGGATGGGCTGAAAGCGCTTGGCCCGTTTGACGCGATCCTCGATCCGGTCGGTGGCGAAGATTATTCCAATGCCAACCTCAAACTGCTGGCCCAGGACGGTCGCTGGGTGCTGATCGGCATGATGGGCGGGCGCCATGCCCAGCTCGACCTGGCCCACGTGCTGGGCAAGCGTATTCAGTTGCTGGGCTCGACCCTGCGCAGCCGCGATGATCAGTTCAAGGCCGACTTGCTCAGCGACCTCGGCCAGCAGGTCTGGCCGCTGTTCGCCGAAGGCCGGCTCAGCCCGCAACTGGCGCGGACTTACCCGATCGAACAGGCCCAGGCGGCTTTCGAAGAGCTTGCCGGCAACCAGGTGTCGGGCAAACTGGTGCTGATCATTGATGGCAGCCTGAGCTGACCCGGTCATGTACGACAGCGCTCGCCCCCGTTCTTCCCAAGACGGTGGCGAGCACCTGTGAGGATGGTTTCAGGTGTTTAACAAGCACAGTGCGCCGACCACTTTCTTGCTGCCCGTCCTGATATTGCGCAACCTGTATGGCAGTGAATTTTGCAGGAAGGTGATGATGCCTGCGATGAGGGGCGCACGTTTAGTAGTGTCTGCCCGCCGCCGCGGCCAACCGGGCCTCGCAGCCGCGGTGCAATGAAATGACGCGCTACAGGTATATGCCGATGCCGATTGCAGCCATGGCGAGCATATCGCGCCGCCTTGGGGCATGAATCTGGGGCTGCGCTACAGCTGGTGAGCCTGGATATCCCCCGTACCTGCATAAACAAGGAAAAGACCTACATTGTTTGACGTGTCGTCTGGCCGACTTTTTTAGGCGGACTCTGTCGAATGGCAGCCTTCTTTCACTCCGCTTGAGCAGCCATGCAATGGCAGTCCGGGCCTGCGTCACCGTTAGTCAGGAGTTCTGTCATGCATCGATTACTTGGCCTCTCATTACTGCTCGCATTATTGAGTAGTTGTGCTGTGCACCCAGAGCGCAATTCTGATGGCGTCTGGATC
This sequence comes from Pseudomonas sp. 21LCFQ010, assembly GCF_024129905.1. Lineage (NCBI taxonomy): Bacteria > Pseudomonadati > Pseudomonadota > Gammaproteobacteria > Pseudomonadales > Pseudomonadaceae > Pseudomonas > Pseudomonas sp. 21LCFQ010. The sequence goes on from NZ_JAMYDZ010000019.1 coordinate 98,169, forward strand.
AACCAGGCGGCCATCAATGCCGCCGTCGGCAGTCACACACTGCGACGGGCGTTGTGGGCCAACGATTCGATCATGGAGTGGCATATCAACACTCACAGCGGTCGAGCGGTTTTTGTCAGCGCTATCGAACGAGGCGAAGGCATTATCACCCGTGCGGTCGACAACCAACTCGATGTGCGCCTCGATGGTGTCAACGTCGTAGAGCTGCGTGTCGATCAGGGGCAGCTGTTTCAGACACAGAGCCTATATGGTCCGCCACAGCGCTTCAGTAAATCCACCGGGTTGGCAGATGCCCAGCCCGGTAGCCGTTTCATACAGGCACTGAACAGCGCTTACCTGGATGGCTCATGGAGTATTGTCAGTGGTGAGGGCCAAGGTAGGTTCGTCCGTTTCTTGCCTGATGGTCGGGTCCAGGGGTTGGCTGACAACGAGCGCTATCAGCTGTGCCTGGGCGGCGATTGTGCAAGCATGAGCGGCGCCAACGACAGCCTGTGGCTGGAAAAAAGCGGTAAGAGCGAACTGTGGTTTTTCGTGCGCAATGGCCGAACGCTGGAAATATTCCATACGGTGAACACCGCACGGAGCGATGAAAAGCCCGTATTTGTTTCAGGTGCACGCCGTTGGTTGCTTGAAAGGCAATAGCCTGCGCAGCCGTCTTCACCCATATGCACAACAGTCCCCGTCCTTCAGGACGGGGCAGATGTCACTTCCAGCGATGTACCGGCCAGCCGGCCTGTTGCGCGTGGGCCAGCAGCACCGGGTCAGGGTTGACCACCTGCGGGTGATCGACCGTCAACAACAGCGGCAGGTCGTTGCGTGAATCGGAATAGAAACTGGCGCCTTCAAGGTTCTCGCCTTCGGCGTCGAGCCATTCCAGCAGGCGGGTGACCTTGCCTTGCTGGTAGGTCAGCACGCCGGTTGTGGCGCCGCTGTAATGACCATGCTGTATGTCCAGATCAATGGCCAGCACTTCATCGATACCCAGGCGCTCGGCGATCGGTGCCACCAGATGCACGCCGGAGGCAGAGATCACCAGAATCCGGTCGCCTTTTGCGCGGTGTTCGGCGATGGCCTTGCAGGCATCGGAAAAGATGATCGGCTCAATGAAGTCCTCGACCCAGGGGCCGACCAAATGTTCGATCTCTTCAGGAGTACGGCCAGCCATTGGCTCCAGGCTGAACGCCATGTAGTCCTCCATGGCCAGTTCACCTGCTTTGTAGGCCTCCATCATCTCGTCGTTGCGGCGCATGAACGAGGCCGGGTCGACCCAGCCCAGGCGGCCCATCTGCTCGCACCATAAGGTGGAGCAGTCACCATCGATGAGGGTTTCGTCCAGATCGAAAATCGCTACGGGCATTGATAGGGTCCTTTATGAGCGTGATGGCGACACTGTACCTTGTGGGAGCGACCTTGGTCGCGAAAGCTGTCGTCCAGACGCCAGAGATGTTGCGTCAGGGCTGATTTTTTCGCCAGCAAGCTCGCTCCTACTGCAGATGGCGAATCGCGGCGGGTTCGATGTTCAGCCCCACTGCCTGCCCGTCGGGTTGCAGGTCCGCCGCCGAGCGGTTGAGCACGTCGACCACCAGCGCCACGCCGTTGACCTGCACGCGGTAACGGATCACGTTGCCCAGCAGGCTGTGGCTGACGATTTCGCCGGCCAGCTCGCCGCTGCTGCTCAGTTCGATGGCCTCCGGGCGAATGGCAATGCGGCTGTCGACCGGGCGTTGCAGCAGGCGGCTGGCGGTCTGGGCGTCGAGCAGGTTGTAGTTGCCGATAAAGCCCGCAGCGAAGGCATCCACCGGCGCGGTGTAGAGGGTTTCGGCGTCGCCGCTCTGGACGATCTGGCCCTGGTTCATCAGCACGATGCGGTCCGACATGGTCAGGGCTTCTTCCTGGTCATGGGTGACGAAGATCGTGGTCAGGCCCAGCTCACGCTGGATGGCGCGGATCTGTTCACGCAGGTGTTTGCGAATCCGTGCATCCAGTGCCGACAGCGGCTCATCGAGCAGCAGCAGGCGCGGGCGGGTCACCAGCGAACGGGCCAGGGCCACCCGCTGGCATTGGCCGCCGGACAACTGGTGTGGGTAGCGTTTGGCAAAATCCTGCAGTTCGACCAACTGCAAAATTTCACTGACCCGGCGTTGGCTGTCGTCAGCGCTGACCTTCTGCATGCGCAGGCCGAAGGCGACGTTCTGCTCCACGCTCATGTTGGGGAACAGCGCGTAGCTCTGGAACACCATGCCGATGTTGCGCTTTTGCGGGGTTTGCGGCACCAGGTCCTGGCCGTCGAGCAGGATGCGCCCGCTGTCCACCGGTGTCAGCCCGGCAATGCAGCGCAGCAGCGTCGACTTGCCACACCCGGACGGGCCGAGCAGGGTAATGAACTCCCCTTTGTCTATGTGCAGGTTGATGTCGCTGAACACAGGCGTGCCGGTGTAGCTCTTTTGCAGCTTTTCGATACTGATAAAACTCATGTCAGCTCTTGTCCTTGTTCAGTCGGTTGGCGACCCAGGTCAGTGCCAGCACGAAGACAAAATAGGAAACCACCAAGGCACTGTTGAAGTGGCCGCTGCTGTTGCGCATGTTGTTCAGGTACACCTGCAAGGTTTCATAGCGGGTGCCGACCAGCAGGTTGGCAAACACGAATTCGCCGAACAGAAAAGAGAACGACAGCAGCAGGGCGACCATCAGGCCCTTGCGCAGGTTGGGCAACACCACCAGAAACGCCGCCTGCCAGGTATTGGCGCCCAACAGCCGGGCGGCGTCCATCAGGTCGATGAGGTTGATCGCCTGCAGGTTGTTGGTGATGGCCCGGTACATGAAGGGCAGGGCGATGGTGAAGTAACAACCGATCAGGATCCACGGCGTACCGACCATGGCCATTGGCCCGGAGCCATACAGCTGTAGCAGCCCCACCGACGACACCACCGGTGGCACGGCAAAGGGCAGCAGGATCAGGATGTTCATCAGCCCGTCCAGCCGCGGGAAGTGGTAATGCACCACGAACAGCAGCGGCAGAATCAACAGCACCGACAGCAGCAGGGCGCCGACGCAGACCAGCAGCGACTGGGCGAAGGCGGTCAGAAACCGCGCGTCGCTCCACAACGCCAGGTACCACTTGAAGGTCAGGCCGCTGGGCAGCACGGTGGCCGACCAGCTGGTTGAGATGGAGTACAGGAACGTGCCGGCCAGCGGCAGCAGCAGGATCAAAAACAGCAACCACACCACCGCACGGTGATACAGGCTGGCCTGTTGTTGTGAAGAGCCTTTCTCAGCGCGCGACATGGTAGCTCCTTCTCAGCAGCCATTGATGCACCACGGTCACCAGGGTCATGAGCCCGACCAGGATCATCGCCAGGGCGCTGGCGGTATTGGGGTCGAGGGTGATGTCACCGGCCACCAGCGCGGCGATGCGGATCGGCAGCACGTTGAAGTTGCCCGTGGTCAGGGCATACACCGTGGCGTAGGCGCCCAGCGCGTTGGCCAGCAGAATCACGAAGGTGCCCAGCAGCGCCGGGGTCAGCACCGGCAGGCCGATATGCCGCCAGAACTGCCAGGGGCTGGCACCGAGCAGCGCCGCCGACTCGGCCCAGTCTTCGCGCAGCGCATCGAAGGCCGGGTAGAGCAGCAGCACGCCCAGAGGAATCTGGAAATAGGTGTAGACAATGATCAGCCCGGTCTTGGAGTACAGGCTGAAGTCATCGATGATCCCGGCCTGTTTGAGCATCAGGGTCACGGCACCGTTGAAGCCCAGCAGGATGATGAACGCGAAGGCCAGCGGCACGCCGGTGAAGTTGCTGGTCATGTTGGCAAAGGCACTGACGAAGTCGCGCAGCCTTGAGTCGACCTGACGCAGCGACCAGGCGCCAATCAGCGCAATGACGATGCCGAACAGGCTCGACCAGAAGCTGATCTCCAGGCTGAACTGGATCGCCTGACGATAAAACCGTGAGTTGAACACCTTGGCGAAATTATCCAGCCCCCAGCCGTTGTCCGACTGCAGGCTATGGATCGCAACCCAGGCCAGCGGCGCGATCTGGAACACGATGAAAAACAGGGCGAAGGGTAGCAGGCATAACAGCGCCAGCCATTGCCCGCGGGAAAGAGACTTCAAGTCAGACGCTCCCAGAGGGTGAAATAAGGTAGGAGCGAGCTTGCTCGCGAAGGCAATATTCCAGGCGCTTAAGATGCAGCGTCTGTCTCGGCCCATTCGCGGCTAAAGCGGATCGCCGCCCGGCCGCTCCTACCGTGGGTCGGTCAATTCATCTCGATGATGACTTGCTCGTTCCACTTTTGCGGCAAGGCCTTGGAGGTTTTTTCCCAGGCATCGGGGTTCTTGATCGGTGTCACGTGCTTGTACTGCTCGTTGGGCAGCAGCTTGGCCTTGACCTCGTCCGGCAGGGTGATGTGCTCGGCGCGGATTGGCCGGGCGTTGCCCTTGGCCAGGTTGATCTGCCCGGCATCACTGAAGATGTACTCACGGGTCAGCTTGGCTGCATTGGGGTGCTTGGCGTATTTGTTGATGATCGTGGTGTAACCGGAAATCACCGAGCCATCGGACGGAATCAGCACCACGTAGTCATCGGGTTTGGCCATCTTGGCTTTGTAGCTCAGGCCGTTGAAGTCCCAGACCACCCCGACTTCGATTTCACCTTTCTCGATGGTCTGGATGGTCGGGTTGGCCAGCGACAGGCGCTTCTGCTTCGCCAGTTCGGTGAACAGTTGCAGGCCCGGCTCGATGTTGGTTTCGTCGCCCTTGAAGGCAAACGAGGCGGCCAGCACACCATTGGTGGCTTGCGCGGCGGTGCTGACGTCACCGATGGAGACCTTGTACTTGCCGGTTTTCAGATCGGCCCAGCTTTTTGGAATTTCCGATCCGTGCAGCAGGTTCTTGTTGACGATAAACGCGATGGTGCCGGTGTAGGCCAGCGCCCAGTGGCCGTCCTTGTCCTTGGCCCAGTCCGGTACCTGCTCCCAGGTGCTCGGCTTGTAAGGCTGGGTCACGCCCTTGGCCGTGGCGATCGGGCCGAAGGCGGCGCCCACGTCACCGATGTCGGCGCTGGCGTTGTCTTTCTCGGCATCGAACTTGGCCACTTCCTGGGCCGAACTCATGTCGGTATCGCTGTGCTTGAGGCCGTACTTGGCGGTCAGGTCAGCCCAGGTGCCTTTCCAGTTGGCCCAGTCATCAGGCATGCCGACGCTGTTGACCGCGCCTTCGGCACGGGCGGCGTCTTCCAGGGATTTCAGATCAGTGTTCGCGAAGGCCGTGTTGCTCAGGGCAATGGCCGAACCCAGCAGTGATGCCAACAAAAGGTGTTTCATTCGAAGCTCCTTGATGCACATGCGGCAAGAGGGTGGTCTTGGTCTAGATCAGCAATACCTGAGCCAAATTAGGCGCCTTGCATGACATTTTCGTGTCGGCATGGGGTGTGCAATGGAAAAATCCGTTGCTCAGGTCGCTCTGGGTGTACAGCGTAGACCAAGCTTGAACCCTTGATCGGCAAGGTGTTGCAACAGATTGTGATCTAGTCTTGGCTGACCTCGACGAGCAATTGTCACAGGACAGTCATCTGTGCGAACTAGGCTATCGAGCCAGATGCCAGAAGGCTCTGGTGCTCACTTATGGCGCTGGACTAGACCATTCAGGACGCTCAATGCGCGACGATGAACCACGAGCCGTTGTCACTATCGGCAAAGCCTTGCAGGAGCAGATTGAGAGCGGCCTGCTGCCGCCGGGCAGCAAGCTGCCGGCAGAGCGACGACTCAGCGAAGTATTCGCCACCACGCGCATTACCCTGCGCGAGGCCTTGTTGCAACTGGAAGCTCAAGGATTGATCTACCGGGAAGAACGCCGCGGCTGGTTCATCTCGCCGCCACGCCTGGCCTATGACCTCAACAGCCGCAGCCACTTTCATGCCATGGTCAGCGCCCAGGGACGGCAGGCGCATACCCAACTGCTCTCGGCCCGCCTGCAACCGGCTTCGGCTGTCATCTGCCAGCGGCTGCAACTGCCGGCGTTGTCCAGTGTGATTCAGATCTGCCGCGCCCGGCGCATCGATCAACGTCTGGTGCTGTATGTGGAGCACTACCTGCGCCCCGAGTGCTTCCCCGGCATCCTCGACTGTGACCTGAGCCAATCACTGACCGAGCTTTATACCGAGCGCTATGGGTTGCAATACGGGCGGGTCAACTTCGAACTGTCACCCACCGCCCTGCATGCCGAAGCCGCCGCTGCACTGAAAGTCTCGATCGGCACGCCTGGGCTGTGCATCGCCAGAGTCAATCATGACCGTAACGGACGACTGATCGACTGCGACCTGGAATACTGGCGGCATGATGCGATACGGGTCAGTGCGGTGATGGGTGGGGACTGAAGGAGCTGCTGCCACTGGCGTTAAGCTTCTGCTTTTGCTCTTCGAGCCGGGATGGCATAGACGACGCCGACCGCCAAGTCGGCGCCGGAGTGAGGGAATCCCGCTTGAAGCGGGACTAGCCGTGGCAAGCGCTGAACTGACCCCCAAAGTAACTCGCCCAGCAGGGCGAAACCTGCAGTCCAGAAACCGCGAAAAAGGATTTTCTATCGCTGCGCAGATCACGCCTTTTCGCGGCTAGCCGCTCCTGCGGGCGAAGGCCGTCAATGGTCAAGGCAACTCGTTACTGGTGTAGAACGCGCCCAGGACTTTGACCAGGTGCGCCAGATCATGACTGCCCGCCAGCTCGCGAATCGAATGCATCGCAAAGGTCGGCAAGCCAATATCTACCGTGCGAATACCCAGATGACTGGCAGTGATCGGCCCGATGGTCGAACCACAGCCCATATCACTGCGTACCACGAAACTCTGCACCGGCACTTCCACCGCCATGCACAGATGACGGAAAAAACCGGCTGTTTCACTATTGGTCGCGTAGCGCTGGTTATTGTTGACCTTGATTACCGGGCCGGCATTGAGCTTGGGACCATGATTGCCATCATGCTTGTCGGCATAGTTAGGGTGCACGCCATGGGCATTGTCGGCAGAGATCAACAGCGAGCGCTGGATCGTGCGCACGTAATCTTCATGATCACTGACCAGCCGCTGAACGATCTGCTCCAGCATCGGCCCGTCGGCGCCACAGGCTGAAGCCGAACCGATTTCCTCGTGATCGGTACAGACCAACAGGCAGGTTTCCTCGCTGTCGCTGCCCAGCAGCGCCTGCAGGCCGGCGTAGCACGACAGCAGGTTGTCCAGCCGCGCACCGGCGATGAAGTCACCATTGAGGCCAATCACCGCGGCGCTCTGGGTGTCGTAGAAGCTCAGCTCGTAGTCGAGCACCACGTCGGCATTGAGATCGTGCTCACGGGCCAGTTGATCGGTGAGCAAGGCGCGGAAGTCCGGGCGTTCATCACCGGCCACCTGGGCGAGAATCGGTGGCAGCTCGATCTGCGGGTTGATCTGCCAGCCTTCGTTGGCGGTACGGTTGAGGTGAATCGCCAGGTTGGGGATCACCGCAATCGGCTGTTTGAAATTGACCAGCTGACTCTCGACCTTGCCGTCACGGCGGAAGGTCACACGCCCGGCCAGCGACAGGTCGCGGTCGAACCAGGGGGCAAGCAACGCGCCGCCGTAGACTTCCACACCCAGTTGCCAGAAGCCCTGGCGTTGTAGCTCCGGCTGTGGCTTGACCCGCAGGCACGGGCTGTCGGTGTGCGCGCCGACCATGCGGATGCCGCTGATCAGCGGTGAGTGGCGGCCCATGCGCCAGGCGACGACGGATGAGTCATTGCGGGTCACGTAATAGCGGCCGCCAGCCTCGACGGCCCAGGTGTCACGCTCGTCCAGGCGCTGGAAGCCACCGGCCTCCAGATGTTGCACCAGGGTCGCGGTGGCATGGAACGGGGTAGGCGAGGCCTTGAGGAAGTCGATCAGGCCCTTGTTCAACTCTTCACGCATAAGTCACTCCAGACAGCAATGGCGCGAGTTTAACGCATTGGCTGGCAATATGGCGCTTGTAGGAACGAGTGTGCTCGCGAAGGCGGTAGCCTTCGCCGCTAAAGCGGCTCCTACGGGTACGTGACAAAATCTCAGAACGGTGCCGGGCACTCGAAGCGTAACCGCTCGCCGCTGACCGGGTGGGTGAAGCTCAGCATGCTGGCATGCAGGCACAGGCGTGGATACGCCGCCAGTGCTTGCGGGTGGGCATACAGGCCGTCACCGAGCAGTGGATGACCGATCGACAGCATGTGCACACGCAACTGGTGCGAGCGGCCGGTGATCGGAGTCAGTTCGACGCGGCAATGGTCAACGGCCCGCTCGAGGACCTTCCAGAACGTCAGGGCGTGTTTGCCATGCTCGTGGTCCACCACATGGCGCGGTTTGGTCGGCGGGTCGTAGCGCAGCGGCAGGTCAATGCTGCCGCTGTCCAGCGCCGGCTGGCCCCAGCACAACGCGGTGTAGGCTTTCTCGGTTTCGCGGTCGTGAAACTGCCGCGACAGTTCGCGGTGGCTGTCGGCATCACGGGCCAGCAGGATGATGCCGGAGGTTTCCCAGTCCAGGCGATGCACGATGCGGGCCTCGGGGTAACCGTTTTCCTGCAGGCGGGTAATCAGGCAGTCCTTGTTGTCTTCGGCGCGGCCAGGAACCGACAACAGAAGCGTGGGCTTATCGATTACCAGGACGGCACTGTCCTGATGGAGGATGCGGATATTCGACAACGGCATGCGGGTAGACGGCCTCGGTACGCTATGAAAAACGCCAGCGGCGCAAGCAGCGACCCTCGACGGATGAGGGTTGCCGGTTGCGCCGCTGGCGACTGCCGGATCAGCGATCGGGCAGGGTGACGTTGAGTTCCAGAATCGAGCAGCTACCCTGGTTTTCCAGAGCGACCTGCACTTGATCGGACTCGATGTTGACGTATTTGCGGATCACTTCCACGAGTTCCTTCTGCAACGCAGGCAGGTAGTCGGGGGTGCTGTTACCGCGTTGGCCGCGCTCGTGCGCCACGATGATCTGCAGACGCTCCTTCGCAACCGAAGCGCTGCTGGCTTTCTTGCGGTCACGAAAGAAGTCAAAAATATTCATGCGTTAACCCCCGAACAGACGTTCAAAGAATCCTTTCTTTTTCTCATCCAGGAAGCGATGTTCCCGGTCCTTGCCAAGCAGGCGGTCGACGGCATCACTGTAAGCCTGGCCGGCGTCGCTCTGTTCATCGAGGATCACGGGAACACCCTGGTTGGACGCTTTGAGCACGGCCTGGGATTCAGGAATCACGCCCAGCAGGGTCACTGCCAGAATTTCCTTGACGTCATCCACGCCGAGCATTTCGCCCTTGCTGACGCGCTCCGGATTGTAGCGGGTCAGCAGCAGGTGTTCCTTGATCGGGTCTTCGCCGTTTTCGGCGCGGCGCGATTTGCTGGCCAGCAGGCCCAGCATGCGGTCGGAGTCACGGACCGAAGACACTTCAGGGTTGGTGACCACAATGGCTTCGTCGGCGAAGTACATGGCCAGGTGGGCACCGGTTTCGATGCCGGCCGGCGAGTCGCAGACGATGTATTCGAAGGACTGGCGCAACTCGTTGAGCACGCGTTCGACGCCGTCTTTGGTCAGGGCTTCCTTGTCGCGGGTCTGGCTGGCTGCCAGCACGTACAGGTTTTCGATCTTCTTGTCCTTGATCAGCGCCTGCTGCAGGTTGGCTTCGTTGTTGACGACGTTGACGAAGTCGTAAACCACGCGGCGTTCGCAGCCCATGATCAGGTCGAGGTTACGCAGACCGACGTCGAAGTCGACGATCACGGTCTTGTGGCCGCGCAGTGCGAGGCCGGTACCGATGGCGGCGCTGGTGGTGGTCTTGCCCACACCACCCTTGCCGGATGTAACTACGAGAATCTTGGCCAAGGTGTTTCACCCCTAGAGGATACGGACTATTGAAAGTCCCTGAAGAGCGTCCCTTGAAGCGGCGTCAGTAGAGCAATGCCGGAAATCATCAAATCATCGGCCTTTTATAGCGTCCCGTCGGGTGGCGCTGGATAAAACACACGTGTTTCTGAATTTCCTACAACCTTTGCTACGTTTTCGCGACGAGTCAGAGATGCTTAGGTAAATAGCGGCAGTATCCGTTAAAGCCGAATGATGTTCAACACGTCCCCGGACAGGCTGACCTGCACGCCGGTGCCCCATAACGGGTCCCTGCGCAGGTCTTCCGAAACCTTGTACTGACCGGCGATCGAGACCAGTTCGGCGCCCATCTGCTGGCAAAAAATACGGGCCTTGGTGTCTCCTTTGATGCCGGCCAGTGCCCTGCCGCGCAACGGGCCATACACATGGATGTTGCCATCGGCCAGAAGTTCCGCACCGGGGCTCACTGGCGCTACCACGACCAGGTCGCCGCCCTGAGCATAGATCTGTTGCCCACCGCGCACCGGCGAGGTAATGACGCGGGTTGGCCGGACGGTCGGCTCGGGTGGCTTTTCCGGGGCTTTCGGCGCTGGCGGCGTGGCTTCTATCGGCTCCAGCGGCCGCTCGCGGGCACCGGAGGGCGGCAGCACCGGCAAGTCGATGGCAATCGCTGCGGCGATGTCTTCGATGCGGCTGGCGCGGATCGCCAGGGTCCGCAGGCCATGCTGACGGCAGATACGCACCAGACCCGGCAGGTCGACCGTGCCTTGCTGGGGCGCAATCTTGTCCAGAGCCAGAATCAGCGGCGTATTGCTGAAGAAATTCGGGGCCAGGGCGACCTTGGCTGCCAGTTGTCTGTCCAGAGCCTCAAGGTCAGTGCGTGCCAGTTCCATAACGGTGATGGCCAGCATGCTGCCCTTGAGCTGAAACACGGGGTCGAGGTTTTGCGATTCGGTCTGACTCATGGTCGGCATAGACAACAGCTTGTCGCTAAAAGTGCCGAGACTTATAACGAGAACATCCGTCAGCCGCAAGCCATGGCGAACCGATGTAGAATGCGCGGCCATTGTCCTGACGGAAGCCTAAATGGACCGCCCGCATTTTCGACCGTATTTTTTGCACCCGCGTTTCTGGGCCCTGTGGCTGGGCCTGGGGCTGCTGTGGCTGATCGTGCAGTTGCCGTACCGGCTGCTGCTGGTGCTTGGCCGCTGGCTGGGGCTGGTGATGTACGGGTTTGCCGCTGATCGAAAATACATTGCCGCACGCAACCTGGAGCTGTGTTTCCCTCAGTTGTCGGCGGCCGAGCGCAAACGCCTGCTCAAGGAAAACTTCGCCTCCACCGGCATTGCCTTCTTCGAAATGGCCATGAGCTGGTGGTGGCCACGACAGCGGCTGGCGAGACTGGCGCACATCGAGGGTTTGCAACACCTGCGTGAGGCGCAGCAGGCTGGCGAGGGCGTGATCCTCATGGCCCTGCATTTCACCACCCTGGAGGTCGGCGCGGCGCTGCTCGGCCAGCAACACACCATCGATGGCATGTACCGCGAGCACAAGAACCCGCTGTTTGACTTCATCCAGCGCCGGGGCCGTGAGCGGCACAACCTCGACTCGCTGGCGGTCGAGCGCGAGGACGTGCGTGGCATGCTTAAACTGCTGCGCAAGGGCCGGGCTATCTGGTATGCCCCGGATCAGGACTATGGCGCCAAACAGAGTGTCTTTGTGCCGCTGTTCGGCATCCAGGCCGCGACCGTGACCGCAACCAGCAAATTTGCCAAGCTGGGCAAGGCTCGCGTGGTGCCGTTTACCCAGCAGCGTCTGGCCGATGGCCGTGGTTATCGGCTGGTGATTCATCCGCCGCTGGAGCACTTTCCCGGTGAAAACGACGAAGCCGATTGCCTGCGTATCAATCAATGGGTAGAAAAGGCCATTACCGAGTGCCCTACGCAATACCTGTGGGCGCACCGGCGCTTCAAAAGTCGGCCAGAAGGTGAGCCGAGGCTGTACGCAAAAAAATAAAAAATGGATGACTGAGGTTCGTTTTGATGGTTGAACCCGCAGTAGTTGGATCTTCAGATCAGGCCGTGACAGGCCTGATTCTTTCCGGTGGCGGTGCGCGTGCCGCCTATCAGGTCGGGGTTCTGGCCGGTATCGCCGACCTGCTGCCGTATGGCGCAATAAATCCGTTTCCGGTGATCGTCGGTACCTCGGCCGGCGCGATCAATGCGGTGAAACTGGCCAGCGACGCCATGCGCTTTCGCGTGGCGGTCCATCAACTGACCCTGTTCTGGCAAAACTTTCGCAGCCATCAAGTGCTGCGCAGCGACTGGCCGGGGGTGATTCACCAGGCCAGCCGCTTCGTCGGCAAGAGCCTGCTGGGCCTTGGTTCCCAAGCCCCCGTGGCGCTGCTCAACAGCTCGCCACTACGTGATCTGCTCACCGAACGCATGGACCTGTCAGGCATCGAGCAGGCCATCGAGGCGCAACACTTGCGCGCGGTGGCGGTGACGGCGTTTGGTTATGAGTCTGGTCAGGCGGTGACCTTTTACCAGGGCAAAGGCAGTATCGAACCCTGGTTGCGTCATCGACGTGTGGGCCTGCCTTCGCGCTTGACCGTGGATCACCTGCTGGCCAGCTCGGCGATCCCGTTGTTGTTTGCGCCGGTCAAGGTCGAGCAGGAATATTTCGGTGACGGCGCGGTGCGTCAGTCGGCGCCGATCAGCCCGGCGCTGCATTTGGGGGCCAACCGGGTGTTGGTCATCGGGGTCAGCGGCAACCCGCGCGGGGTGCAAGCCCAGCCTCAGGTGCACCGGGTTACCACGGGTAATCAGCCGAGCATGGCGCAGATCAGCGGTCACCTGCTCAACAGTACGTTTATTGACAGTCTGGAAGGCGACATCGAGTTGCTGGAGCGGCTCAATACGCTCAGTGCACTGCTGCCCGACGAACAGGCGCGCCGTCAGCCGGGCATGGCGCCAGTCGAGGTGCTGGTGATCTCGCCGAGTCGCCCGCTGGACGAAATCGCCGCACGCCATCGCCACGAGCTGCCGCCAGCCTTGCGCACCTTTCTGCGCGGCCCGGGCGCGACCAAGACCAGCGGCGCCAGTGTTTTGAGCTACCTGTTGTTCGAAGCAGGCTATTGCAGCGAACTGATCGAACTGGGCCGGCACGACGCCAAGGTGCAGGGCGAAGAGCTCAAGCGGTTTCTGCGTATTGCCTGATTGAACCTGTGGGGCCTATCGCGCAGCAAACACATGACCCCGTAGGAGCCGCTTCAGCGGCGAAGGCTAGCGGCGGAGCCTTCGCGGCTGAAGCCGCTCCTACTCATAGCGCCGATATCAGAACCCGACAGTGGCCGACAGCAGGTAGGTACGCGGGGTCGACAGGGTCAGGCCTGGTTCGCTGTCGTCGGAGGCACCGGCCGAGGCCCAGTAGGCTTTGTCCAGAACGTTCTCGACATTGGCGCGCAGGGTGACGTCGGTGCTGTTGACCTTGAAGGCGTAGCGCGCGCCGAGGTCCACCCGTTGCCAGCTATCGATGGACTTGCTGTTGGCCTGGTCCAGATATTGCGAGCTGGAGTGGATGCCGCGGGCGGTCAGGGTCACGCCCTGTACGCCTGGCACATCCCATTCGGCGCCGAGATTGACGTTGTACTTGGGCGTGGCCGGTGCGCGGTTGCCGTCATAGACACCATTGACCGTGTCGGTCAGTTCGCTGTGGATGTACATCACCCCGCCCAGCAGGCGCACGCCTTGCAGCGGTTCACCGAACACGTTCAACTCCAGGCCGGTGTTTTCACGCTTGCCGCTGGGGCCGAATACCCGTGTGGTGGCGTTGGTCTCGTAGGCCGGCTGCTTGACCCGGAACACGCTGGCGGTGAAGGCCATCGACCCCAGGTCGTATTTGCTGCCGATCTCGACCTGACGGCTGATGAACGGCGCGAAGATCTGGTTTTCGTTGATCGAGGTCGACGGGGCGATTTTGCCCAGACTCAGGCCTTCCATGTAGTTGGCGTACAGCGACCACTGATCGGTGACCTTGTACACCACGCCGCCGGAGGGCGAGAACTTCTTCTCGTCGTAGGCCGTCTCGCCACGCACACCATCGCTCCAGTCTTCGACCTGCACCCGCTGGAAGCGTCCGCCCAGGGTGACCAGCAGACGGTCATCAAAGAACCCCAGGGTGTCGGCCAGGCCGATACTGTCGAAGCGGTTCTCGGTGTAGTCCTTTGAGTCCAGGCGGGTCGGGGTGTTCGGCAGAGCGCGTTGCACCGGGTTGTAGATATTGCCCGCTGCGGTGGCATAACGCGCGCCGCCGTTGGTGAAGTCCATGTAAAAGTGCGTGGCCGAGATGTTCAGCTCGTGGCTGACCGGGCCGGTCTGCAGCCATTTGCGCGCCCCCACGGTGGCGGTGCGTACGCTCTCGTCACGGGTGAAGAAGCGTGGCGAGACAGTGAAGTCGCCGGCGTTGTTGCTGACCGACACTGCATGACGCATGAACTCGTGGTTGCTCTCGCGGGCGCCGACCGCGCCGTAGACCATGAACGAGTCGCTGATGTCGTATTCGGCGTTCAGATCGCCGAAGGTGTCGTTGGTACTGGCCCAGCTCCAGGCCTGGGCGTAGTTCTTGTCGATGGCACCGGCACTGGGGACCCGGGCGTTGGCGCCGACCTGGATACGCTCCTGTGGCGCATCGGTATCGCGTTCGGTGCGGCCGATATCCGCCGAGACGCGCAGCCGCTCGCCACGGAAATCCAGGCCCAGCACCGACAGTTCGCGGTCAACGTGCTGGTGATCCCACTCAGTATCACCGGACTGCTTCACGCTGTTGAAGCGGATGCCGTATTCATTGTTGTCACCAAAACGCCGGCCCAGATCCACGGCACCGCCAACCTGGCTGTCGGAGGCGACGCTGCCGGTGAACTCGGTAATGGGTTTATCGGTGGCGCGCTTGGCGACCACGTTGACGCCGCCGCCGATGCTGCCGCGTGGCGAAATACCGTTGAGCAATTGGTTGGTGCCTTTGAACACGTCAACCCGGTCGGCCATTTCCATGTCGATGGAGTAGGTCGGCAACACGCCGTACAGGCCGTTGTACGACACATCGGTGTTGAACAGGCTGAAGCCGCGAATGGTGAACTGCTCGAAGCGCCCGCCGGCCGGGTTGGTGGCGCGCACCGACGGGTCACTGGCCACCAGGTCGCTGAGGGTCCGGGCTTGCAGGTTCTTGGCGGTTTCGCTGGTATAGGTGGTACTGCTCAGCGGCGTGTCCATGAAGTCCCGCGAGCCGAGCAGGCCCAGCGAACCGCGCCGCGCCACCTGATTACCGGCGTAGCGCTCACCGTCACCGTTGAACGACAGAATACTGGTGCTGACGATCGCGGTGCTGCCCAGTTCCAGAGTGCCTGCGCCGGACGCCTGAGGGGCCGGAACCAGGGTGTAGCTGCTGTTGCCCACGCTTTGCAGTTGCAGGCCGCTGCCTTGCAGCAGCCGGGCAAAGCCGTCTTCGACACTGTAGCTGCCAGACAGGCCGGTGCTTTGCCGACCCTGGACCAGTCCTGGCTCTACCGACAGGCTGACCCCTGCCAGCCCGGCGAAACGGGTCAGCGCCGAGCCGAGATCGCCGGCCGGGATGTCATAGCTTTGCTGCTGGGTCTGCGCAACGGCCATTTGCGGCAGCAGCGCGGGTACGCCCAAAGCCAGGCCCATGCCCAGATTCAGGCACAACGTTGAGCGGGAAATCGAGGACGCCAGAAGCGAACGGCGGCGTGGCAGTGCGGGCATTGAGGTGCTCTCTTTTTGAGTACTGATAACACTCATGACACGCGAGACAGGAAAAGGGGACAGGCCGGCCAAAAAAATCTGTCCGCAGAGCGATTTAATCCCGATGTCATCGAACCGACGGGGCACTGCGGGGTTCCGATACTCAGCTATTTAATGCAATCGAGGGGGGAGACCATCATGCAACGACGCACTCTGGGCGCGACCGGTTTCGACATTTCGCCGCTGGTATTCGGCGGCAATGTATTGGGCTGGACCATCGATGAGAAAACCAGCTTTGCGGTGCTGGACGCCTTTATCGACCACGGTTTCGATGCCATCGACACCGCTGATGTCTACTCGGCCTGGGCTGAAGGCAACCAGGGCGGAGAGTCGGAAACCATCATTGGCAACTGGCTGCAGGCCCGGCCGGGGCTGCGCGACAAGATCCGGTTGTTTACCAAGGTCGGTTCGCAGATGGGCAGCGAAGAGTGCAAAGGCTTGTCGCAGCGCTGGATCGATCAGGCCGTGGAAGCGTCACTGGCGCGGCTGCAGACCGATTACATCGACCTGTACTTCTCTCACTGGCCCGATCCTGAGGTCGCTTATCAGGAAACCCTGGCGGCTTACGGCAAGCTGCTCGGAGAAGGCAAGATCCGCAGCATCGGCGCGTCCAATCTCAATTATGAGCAACTGGTCGAGGCCCTGACTGTCGCCCAGCAACCGGGCCTGCCGTCCTATCAGGTGCTGCAACCGGAGTTCAACCTGTACGACCGCGAAGGCTTTGCCGGCGACCTGCAGCAACTGTGCATCCATGCCGATATCGGTGTGGTGACCTACTACAGCCTGGCGTCGGGCTTTCTGTCCGGCAAATACCGCTCCGAGGCTGACCTGCACAAGAGCCAGCGCGGCGGCAGCATCGGCAAATACCTCAATCGCCGCGGCCTGGCGATTCTCGATGCGCTGGACGACGTGGCGATGACCCACAGTGCCAGCCCCTCGGAAGTGGCACTGGCCTGGCTGCTACGCCAGCCCGGCGTCACGGCGCCGATTGTCAGCGCAACCAGCGTGGCCCAGGTCGAAAGCCTGGCCCGTGCGGCGACCTTGCAATTGAGTGATGAAGAGGTGCTGCGCTTGAGCAGGCTTTGATTGATCGCTACTGAATAGGTCGACCCGAGCGTCAAGTCGAAGGGTATAGCGGGATGCTTACCCGCTGCTGCACAACTCGCTACACTCGCCAGCTTTCAAGGATTTTCCCGGGACCTGGAATGCCACCTTCATCCTCGCCGCAGCGCAAACACCTTATCCGCTGGCTTTATCTGGTTGCCGGTGGGCACCTGCTGGGCGGGTTGCTGCTCAGTTGGGCGGCGCCCAGCGGGCTGTTCGATCAGTATCTGGCGTCGCTGGAACAGGCGTTCTGGGGAGGCATTGCACCGCTCGCGGCGCGTGAGCAGCAGACCTGGTGGCTGGCGCTGTTTGGTGCGACCTTGCAGAGTTATTCGCTGTACATGCTGGCGTTGATTCATATCGGCAGCCGCGTGCGCCAGCCGATGGTCTGGGGCTGGCTGATGGCCGGGCTGCTGCTGTGGGCGCCGCAGGATATTGTGATTTCCTTGAAGGCCGGCGTCTGGTCGCATCTGCTGATCGACAGCCTGGCGCTGCTCGCGCTGGTACCGCCGTTGCTGTGGCTGTACCGTCATGACCGGAGTGCTGCGTGAGCAAGCCCTTGATGTACCTGTTGGCCGGCAACGGCAGCACCGCCCGCTGGTGGGATGATGCGCTGCCACACTTTCACCGCTACCGGGTTCAGGCGCTGGAGTTGCCGGGCTTTGGGAACAACCCCGAGCCACCCTGCAGTGACCTTGATGGTTACGTCAGTGCGCTGATCGCCGCCACCCGGCCCGGCAATGCGATCATGGCCGTGGGTGTCAATGCCTTGCTGGTGTTGCATGCCTTGCAGCGTCAGCCGGGGCACTTTTCTCGCAGTGTATTGCTGGCGCCGGTGGGCGCCTTTCTTTGGCAGCGGCGGCTTCCGGCGCTGATGTCGCCGCTGCCGATTCGCAAGACCATCCATTGGCTGCTGGCCAATCGGCCGACCTTGTTCGCCAGTAAGTTTTCCCGTCGCAGCTGGACCCCGGCGCAGTACCAGCGCATGGGCGAGGGGTATGCGCGCTGCCGGGCGTTTGTGCCGTATTGGGATCTGCTGCGCGCCAGCACCGCGCTGCCATTGCTGGAATGGGTCCAGGACCCGGTCGAGCTGGTATGGGGCGATCAGGATGGCGTGCTCGGCATCGAACAGGCGGCGGCCTGGTCGGCGATTCTGGCGCGGGCCGATTTGCGCATCAGCCTCAAAGCGGGCTGGGGGCATTACCCATGGATCGATGATCCGGCCGGTTTCGTTGGCTGGCTGGAGTCGGGCGAGCAGGGCTTTGTCGCCCACACCAAGGGCGGCCGCCTGCAGCTGGCGCAAATGGCCGGGCAACCGGTGCCGGCGGCGCTGGTTGTGCAGAGCAGCAGCGACTCGCGCCTGCCAGAGTTACTGGGCGCGGCGGCCGATACGCTTTGGGCGGTGCGCTCATCCAGTTTTAGCGAGGATCAGGCCGATGCTGCCAATGCCGGGTTGAGCACCACCTTCCTGCGTGTTACGCCCCAAGAGCTGAGCGCACGGGTTGATGAGCTGCTTGGTGCGGGTGTCGAGCAAGTGGTGGTGCAGCGCTTCATCAAACCAGTGATTTCCGGTATTGGTTTCGTGCGCCATCTGGCGGTCGAGCTGGAGTGGGTCGAGGGGCACCTGGAGTCGCTGGCCGACGGCCAGGTCAGCCCACAGCGGGCGACGATTTCCCGGTTGGGCCAGGCGTGGAGCAGCGGATCATTCAAGCCTTGTCGCGGGCTGACGCAAACGATGCTCTGGGACTTTTTACAGGGTGTACTGCGGGTTTTTCACTATGTGCCCGGCGATGTGGAATGGGCCTGGGACGGCCAGCAGTTATGGCTGTTGCAGTACCGGCCGATCAGCGATTACGGCTGGCGTCGGCATTTGACGGCGGCGAACATCGCCGAGATCCTGCCGCCGCAGCCGAGCCGGTTTGTCGAGTATGGCCAGCGCCGTGCTGCCGCGAGTATTCCGGCGATCATGGCGGGTTGGGATGCGCGGGTGTTGCAGGATAACGAACCCTTCACCGCCGTGTTTGGTGGCGCGTCGTATATCAACAATGACCTGTTCCTGGCGCGTCTGGCCGATTGGGGCATCCCATCGAGCCACTATGCCGGTGAAGTCGGCGGCGCCACGCCGCACCTGCCGATGCGACCCTGGCGGCTGTTGCGCTCATTGCCGGTTTTGCTGCGCATGCAGCGTATTGCGCGTAGGCACCTGTTGACCCTTGAGCAACAGCTGCAGCGCTTCGACGCCGAACTGGCGCAACAGGTTGAGCAGGGCGCCAACGGCCAGCAACTGGCCGACTGGTTCAGCCGCTTCTACGTGTTCGTGGTGCAGGGCAACCTGTGCATTGCCACTGCGTTGGCCAGCAGTGGTGGGGCGGCGCTGGGCCGGCCACCGACGGCATACGACAACCTGCAAAACTGCCCGCACCGGCTGCCCTGGGAAACCGACCCTGGCACGCCGCGACCGGCACTGACCGCCTTGCCGCTACAGGCTTTCCCGCAATGGCCGCTGGCAATCGGCCTGGCGCACAAAGCCGGCTTGCCAGGACTGCGTGGCTACTACCTGCAAGTGCGCGAGTGGTATCGCGACAACCTGATGCGCATTTTCTTTCGTCTGCATCACGCCATGCCCGAGGCCGAGCGCGGGCATTGGTTCGCGCCGCATCCTGACGTGCGCAACCGCGATGGCAGCTTCTGGCAGGACGGCCGTGAAGGTCGCGAGCAGGCGGCCGGGTTCATGATTTATCCGGGGCAGGTGCGCGGCATTCTGGGCCAGGACATTTTGCTGGAAGACACCCTCGATCCTGGCCGTCATGCGCATTATCAAGCCGCCAAAGCGGTGATTGCGCGAATGGGCGGACGGTTGTCGCACGGCTCGACGCTGTTGCGTGAACTGCGCAAGCCATCGGCCGTGCTGCCGCAGGTTGACCCGGCCTGGCTGGGTCAGGAAGTGATTTACTGCGATGGGGTCTTGCGGCGGGCGGAGCAAAATCCGCCGGGTCCAGAACAGCCGCTATCTTGAAAGATTGTCGCCAGCAGAACTGCCTTCACGTTTACCGAGGCAGTTCTGCCGACAACCCTGTCTTAGCGTGCGTTCAGATCTTCTGCTTGCTGTAGTTGTACACCATCGCGCTGTTCCCATCGTGCTATCACCAGCGGCGCAAGAGCATTGCCCAGCACATTGAGGGCGGTGGTGGGCATCTCCATCAGGCGGTAGACGCCGGCGATGAAAGCCACGCCTTCGAGCGGCAGACCGGCACTGGCCAGGGTGGCGGACAGGATCACAAACATGAACCCCGGCACGCCTGCTGCGCCCTTGGAGGTCAGCACCATGGTCACCACCAGCAGTGCCTGCTGGGTGAGCGACAGCTCGATACCGTATAGCTGCGCGACAAACAGGGTGCCGATACCGAGAAACAGCGAAGCACCGTCCAGGTTGAACGAATAGCCCACCGGCACCACGAAGCTCACCAGCGAACGTGGCGCGCCGTAGCTCTCCAGCTTCTTCATCAGTTGTGGCATCACCGCGGCGGAGCTGGCGCTGGAGAAGGCCAGCAACAGTTCATCCTTGATGTGGCGCATCAGTCCGAACAGGCTGATGCCGTTGTAACGCGCAATACTGCCCAGCACTACCAGTGTAAAGAACAGGATCGCCACGTAACTGACCAGAATCAGCTTGCCCAGCGGCAGCAAGGAGCTGAAGCCGAAGTTCGATACCGTGACGGCGATCATGCCGAACACCCCGATTGGTGAGTAGGCCATGATCATTGAGGTCACCCGAAACATCGCATCCGAGACTGCGCGCAGGGTGTCGATCAGCGGTGCCTTGCGGGCTTCATCGAGTTGCCCGACTGCCAGACCGAACATCACCGCGAAAAACAGCACCGACAGCAGGCTGCCCTGGGCCATGGCGTTGATGATGTTGTCCGGGATGATGCCGACGATGATCTGGCCCAGGCCGCGATGGGCATCGGCGCCCGGTACTGTGATGGCAGCGGCTTTGAGACTGCCCAGTTCAGTGCCCGCACCAGGTTGCAGCAGGTTGCCGATCAGCAGGCCGATGATGATCGCCGTAGTGGTCACTGCGAAGAAATACAGCAGCGCCCGCACGCCGATGCGCCCCAGTGCCTTGCCGTCACCATGACCGGCGATGCCGACCACCATGCACGAGAAGACGATGGGCACCACGATCATTTTCATCAGCTTGATGAAGATGTCGCCGGCCGGTTGCAGGACGTTGGCCACCAGCCATTGTTTCGAGTCCGGGAATTCATGCAGCAGCGCGCCAAGGGCGATGCCGGCCACCAGACCGATGAGGATTTGCCAGACCAGGGGGATACGAGGTTGCATAGAGACACCCTAAATGCGTTGTTGTTATAGGCAGCGTCTGGCCATCCCTGGCCGCAGTATCCATTAATCAGCTCAGGCGCTCTGCGGCGTCCTTGAAGCGGCGGCATCCTTGTTCGATGACCTCAATGGCGCTGGCAAACGACAGGCGAATATACGGCGACATGCCGTAAGCCGCGCCGCCTACCGTGGCCACACCGGCCTCGTTGAGCAACCAGGTCACCACGTCGGTGTCGCTGTGCAGCACGGCACCTTCCGGCGTACGTTTGCCGAGCAGGCCCGAGACATTGACGAAGGCATAGAACGCACCCGCCGGCGGCGTGCAGCTCAGGCCGGGAATCTCTGCCAGCAGATCCAGCATCCGTGCCCGACGCTGCTGGTAGATCTCGCGCATCGCCGCGATGGGCTGCTGGTCACCGGCAAATGCTGCGACGGCTGCGGCCTGGCTGATCGAGCTGGGGCAGGTGGTGGTCTGCGACAGCAGCTTGGCAACCGCCGCGATCAGAAACGCGGGGCCGGCACCGAACCCCAGGCGCCAGCCAGTCATGGCGTAGCCCTTGGACGCACCGTTGATGATCAGGGTGCGCTGCTTCAGGTCTGGGGCGACATTGAGCAGTGATACATGCCGCGCCTCGCCGAACACGAAGTGCTCGTAGATTTCGTCGGACATCACCAGCACCTGTGGGTGGCGACGCAAGACGTTGGCCAGCCCCGACAGCTCGGCCTCGCTGTACACCGCACCGCTGGGGTTGTTGGGGCTGTTGAGGATCACCCACTTGGTGCGTGGAGTGATGGCTTGTGCCAGCTCCTGCGGGCTGAGCTTGAAGCCCTGGGCCTCGCTGCCGGGGATGATCACCGGGTTGGCGCTGTTAAGGCGGGCAATGTCCGGGTATGAGACCCAATACGGCGTGTGCACGATCACTTCATCGCCGGGGTTCAGGGTCGCGGCCAGGGCGTGGTAGATGATGTGCTTGCCGCCGCAGCCGGCGACCACTTCATCAACCGTATAAGGCAGGTCGTTGTCCCGTGCCAGTTTGGTGACGATGGCCTGGCGCAGCGCCAGGGTGCCGGTGGTGGCGGTGTAGTGAGTGTCTCCGCCGCGCAGGGCCGCTTCGGCCGCTAGGAGGATGTGCTCCGGGGTGTCGAGGTCTGGCTCGCCTACGGTTAAATTGACCATCGGGGCGCGACAAGCCCCGCCGTTCAGGGCGGGGAAGGATAGCGCGGACGGCGTAGCCGTCCCTGGTTACCGTGGGGTGTCTGCTGCTGTTCGATGGATGCACAGCCACAGGATGATGCGCAGTAACACGGCGACACAGATGCCCTTCTACGGCGGTATTTCGTTACAAAGACCCCATGGGCATGCAGCTTGAAAACACCGTGCCGTCCGCGCCTAATGTCGTCTTGATCGCTCATGGTTCAAGAGCAGCATGCAACGACTTCAAGCCTTCAAGTACGAACTCATGCCAGACGGCCGGCAGGAGCGGCAAATGCGCCGCTTTGCGGGCTCCTGTCGCTTCGTCTTCAACAAGGCGCTGGCGTTGCAGAAGGAGCGCCACGAGCAAGGCGAGAAGAAGCTCGGCTATGCGGGCCTGTGCAAGTTGCTGACCGAATGGCGCAATAGCCCGCAAACCGCATGGCTGGCCGATGCGCCTGTTCACCCATTGCAACAGAGCCTCAAGGATCTGGAACGGGCCTACACCAACTTCTTCGCCAAGCGAGCCGACTTTCCCCGGTTCAAGAAGAAGGGGCAGCGCGACAGTTTCCGCTATCCCGACCCGAAACAGATCAAGCTCGACCAGACCAACAGCCGCCTGTTTCTGCCCAAGCTGGGCTGGCTGCGCTACCGCAACAGCCGCGAGACGCTGGGTACTGTGAAGAACATCACCGTGAGCCAGTCGTGTGGCAAGTGGTTCGTGAGTATCCAGACCGAACGCGAGATCGATGAGCAGCCCACGGCACAGGGTGCGGCAGTCGGCATCGACATGGGCATTGCCCGGTTCGCCACGCTTTCGGATGGTTCGTTCTACGCACCCCTGAACAGCTTCAAACGCCATGAAACCGCGCTGTGCAAAGCGCAGCAGGCGATGAGCCGCAAGGTCAGATTCAGCCGCAACTGGAACAAGGCGAAAGCCCGCGTCCAGCGCATTCACTCGCGCATCG